>VFLE01000057.1 GCA_009885205.1 Candidatus Shapirobacteria bacterium
GTTTTACTTAGACGGTTCGTTTTACTTAGACGGTTCGTTTTACTTAGACGGTTCGTTTTACTTAGACGCAGAGATTTTTTCATATATATATTATACATCTAATTTAATTTATTTTTGAGTTCTACAAAAGCGACATGTTCTTCGCTAAATGCATTCGGATCGGAAAAATAGCAATACAAACAATAATGAAATGCTCCAAGATAATCGTAAGAGCACAATACACTTAATCCAATCGATCTATCCAAGGATAACATTTTTTCCGCACCCCAATCATATAATTTTTGAAAGGCGGGGTTTTTTTGCGTATTGTCGTAAATGAAATCCAGCGCCTTGGTCGTCTTTTCTTCATCGAAATCTTGTTCGTCTCGCGTAATTTCGTCTAAATCGTCATCCGCATCGGATTCCTCGGCCGCTTTCATACAAAACAATTTGCGCAAACAGGAGCGGTATTCAAAATCATTGGAATAAACTACTTTTTCTGTTTTGATATCATATGGCGTTTTTATTTCTGTTTCTATTTTTTCGAAAACGGGCACCGTAATTGTATTATCGCAAAATTCCATAATACAATTCTTCATACTAAAAGTTTATATCTTTTTTGTGCATTTTCTTAATGGAGCCTGATCTCTCCAATTAAAAAGATCGATCAGAAGGTCGGTGGTTCTGCTTCAAATAAGGATCTTCCGCCATTTCACGGGTCATGGCTCCTCCGCGCACCCATCCATCTAAAGCTGCTTCTTCTACGGTATACTTCGGATTGTTCACTTGTTCTTCCATCTTGGCACTGGTAGGATACAAAGAATATCCCATAAAACTCTGTGCCATAATTGTGGATACACTTTTTTTATCGGATACAGTTTCGCCTTGCATCAATTGGGATTCTA
This sequence comes from Candidatus Shapirobacteria bacterium, assembly GCA_009885205.1. Lineage (GTDB taxonomy): Bacteria > Patescibacteriota > Microgenomatia > UBA12405 > UBA12405 > UBA12158. The sequence continues at coordinate 885 of VFLE01000057.1, forward strand.
AATCGGGGTCACACGATCCCTTTCCTAAATAAGGGACGCTTAAAAAGGGGCGCTGTAACAATTGCAAACGTCCTAACGAGCGCTCTTCTTCCGTTTTGAGAAGTAAAATGGATTCGTCATCGACGTGACCGCTTCCCACAGCACTTCCGCCATTTGTGCTAAATGGGAAAACGGCGGGCTGTGCCGTGGCGAATTTTACCTGCGAATCGGAAGGAAACTCGGCGAAATAATTCGACAAAAGATAATTGGAAAATACAGTGTTTTGTGCTGTGCGCTGTGTTTGGCAGGATGAATCGTCCTCAATTCTGTCTAAATTATAAAAAGTATAGTCTTTGACTGTGGACATTTCCGTTTACTATATACTAATATTATATTAGGGGGAACATTGGTTCTCCTAAAAGGGGAACCAAGGTTCCCCTTTGACCCCTCCTTTTATTTTACCCCATGTGAGGGTCAAATTAAAGGAAGGGTCAAATTAAAGGAAGGGTCAAATAAAAGGAGGGGTCAAATAA
>VFLE01000064.1 GCA_009885205.1 Candidatus Shapirobacteria bacterium
AAAATTGCTTGCGTTCCAAACTTTTCTGTTCGTTCAATTAAATCAAATTTATGCAACATGTAATAATATTAACACTTTCAAAATATTTGTTTGAAGTTTGAAGTTTGAAGTTTGAAGTTTGAAGTTTGAAGTTTATATCGTCGGCACCGCCGTTGGCACCACCGGAGCTAGTTCTTCCCCCGTCGGAACTATCACTTGATCATTTTTACCACCTGTAGGCAATGGTTCCGCTGTTTTCAATGTCTCAGCCTTCGGCGCCGTCGCTTCTGTCGAGGCAGCCAATTCCTTCTTCCAAGTCTCCAACTCTCCACTGGCTTTTTCATAATCACCCGAGGTCGTCGGTACCAAGGCTATCGCCTGGGTCAATCTCGCCACCGCAAATTCCAATTTATTTAATTTCTTGGCACTATAAGCCCAGTTATACCAACCATTAGCAAAGTCAGGTTTAGCCGTCACCACTTGTTCAAAAATTCTATCTGCTTCATCAAATTTATTAGCTGCAAATAACAGTCCTCCCAAATCAAGTTTTGAAATCGGATTAGCCGGCTCTAGTACCACTGCTTGTTGATAAGCTTGATAGCTCCAGTCCGCCGCCCCATCCACCACTCCTACCAACTGTCGATAAATAGATGCCAAATTTGTCCAATAACTCGGGTTATTTCCATCCAAGGCAATCGCTGCCTTTCCCTCACGCACCGCCTGTTGCACCAAGGTCGAGGCTTTTTGTTTATTTTCTTCCGTTATATTTTTATCAGTCAACAAGGTACTCGCCAATGCTAAATTTGTCTGTGAGTACGCCCGTCGATAATCCCCCATGTTTGGATTTAATCCAATTGCCTTAATTTGCAAATTATAAGTACTCCCTCCATCATTTTTAGCCGCCGCCACCAAAGATTGCCTCATATAAACATCAGCCATTACAATTTTTGTCAACCAATATCCACTAAATATTGCCCCACCTCCCAATACTAAAACCAACACCCATGGTGCCACATTAAAACCATTTTCTCCTATTTTCACAACCAAATTAATTTTTTTGGTCTCCGCTACACCTACCACTACCCAAATTATCATCATCATTCCCACCAAACTTACCGGCAAAAACAATCCCGCCAACACCATCACCACCAGTATGGGCAAATTCCCTAGTACGGGCGGACCGATGTGTCCGCCCTTTCTCATTCCCATAATAGCTATTATCCCCACTATCATTCCCACTACTCCCAATTCTGTCCACAAATTTAAAATTCCATTTGATGAATGCAAAAATCCATTTGCCCAATTTGCCGTCAAATTATAACTCTCTGGTCTAAATTTATTAAACGCTTCCGCAAAATTCCCCGCCCCCACTCCCCATATTGGACTTCTTTTAAATGTTTCTACTGCCACCGCCCACGCTGTCGCCCCATCCAAATTAAACCAACCACTCTTAAATATTTTAAAAATATCCAAGGCCAAAACCAGGGACAAAAACGAAGTTACTACCGCTTCCAAAATATAGTCACCATCTCTTAGTTTAACCATCAATCTCTTGCCCCATCCCAATATTAAAAATAATAATAACCATGTCTCTGCCACAATTGATCCCATCAACGACCAGTTGGCATTTATCGACACCAAAGGATTACTTTTTGGCCAGTTTATCGGCAATTTAGCATTTGGGATCAAAAATATTATCACCGATGTTATCGCCACCAACACCCCCGCCCCTGTCAACCAATTTAATTGTTTTCTTCTCTCCTCAACACTTGTTGTTTGTAACCACAAAAAGAACCACACCAATCCTGTCGTCAACATCCCCACTCCGGTGATATCAACCACCGATTTCATTCGTACTCCTGGCATCATCCGATACCAACCAATCCACGCCCATCCCACCACTATCAACATCAACCACCACCCCCACGATACCTGCAAACTCTCTTTTTTATTTATCAAAACATCTAAAAGCCAAACCACCAAAGCTCCCAAGGTCAACATCATTATCAAAACATTTTTCCCCATTCCAAAAGCATCAATTGACACCGGCAAAAACAATATCGGCATCAAAAACATAAATAAGCGGACATAATATTTGCTAAATTCTTTCATATATTTAGACTACCAAAAAAGTCCCACCTCTCACAACCCCCAACTACTATCTATTACCGCAGATTAATTTAACACCTTATTTATCTAACATAAAAGTAATCAAAGGCAAAATCCTCTTATCTTTTTGGCCAGACTGATTATACAATGACAGCAAAATCTGCTTTGCTTCCCCAAATTCGCTCTTAGCTTCATCCAAGGAAATTAACTCTCTTTGCAACACCTCCAAATCATCAACTGTTTGAGTCACATTAATCAATTTTTCCACTTTATTCTTATCAAAAGTTAAAAAATCAACCTCTGTTTTGTTTTTCCAATAATAAATTTGACCTTCATCTCGTTGCAGTTTTTGGTATACCAAATTCTCCAACAATCGTCCCTTATTTTCTGAAAAGTTAAACCCAACCACATTAGATAACCCAGTATCTACACTAAAAACTTTATCTGGGTTATAAATTTGTTTCTTAACCGAATAAGAAAATCGGGGGGTGCGAGAAATAATAAATGATTCCTCTAAAAAATTTAGGTAACGACCAATATTTTCATTAGATATTTTTAAAGTTTTTTCCAAAGCATAACTCGAAATTTGGTTGCCAACATTGGACAACACATAGCGTGCAATATTTTTTAATTCCGCCTTATTTTTAATATCATTTTTCAAAATTATATCTTTCTCAATAATCGTCTCATAATATGAAATCAAAATAGAATGTTTATTTGTCTCATTTTCTTCCAAAACCACTCGGGGAAAACCACCAAATTGGAGATATTCATCAAAATACTTGTTTATTTCTGGTGAGTTTTGAGCTACTTTCTTAAAGTTTAGGAATTCATCAAAATCCAAAGGTGAGACATTAAAATTTATTATTCGGCCACTTAATAACTGCGATAAATCAGAATTAAAAGTTCTGGAAGTTGATCCTGTTACAAAAATTTTAATATTTTTTTGTTGATCATAAATCGTTCTACAAAATTTTTCCCAGTCATCTACATTTTGAACTTCATCTAAAAACAAATATATCTTACCTTTGGGCTTAAATTTCTTAGTATATTCTTCTAATATTTCAAACAAATTTATAGCCTTAAGATTCTCTCCTAAACGGGGGTCTTCAAAATTAACATATAGACAGTTTTCATAAGGAACTCTTTTTGTTAAATGTATTTTTTGAATTAATTGTAATAAAATCGTCGACTTTCCACATCTCCTTACCCCACCAACAGAAATAATCTCCGGCATCGAGACTAATCTTCCCAGAGAAACTAAATACTTTTCCCTCACCACTCCTACGTTAGTTTTACGACTACCCCAAAAATTCCAATCAGCCAGTATATCAATATAGTTCATAAAATCATTATATATCTAAACAGTATTAAGATATATCTATATTATCCCAATAATATCTAAATGTCAATTAGATGTCAAATACGCCCTTTTCCACACCCCAAAATCAGCCAAAGTCATTGTCGGTGGTACTGCCAAATACTTCCCTTTCCATATTCCAAAATCCGCCAAATTTACCACTCCATTTCCATCATAATCACCTGATATTTTTATGGAAGTTGGTTTTGGAGGAGCGGTGGGTTGGGGTATATTTACGGTTGGTAAAGGTGGTTGGGTTGGGACTACGGTAGGCACTGCTATTGGAGCCACTATTTGAATTCCATTGGCTACTGCCAGTTCAAGAATTCTTTGTCGTATCGACTTTCCATTAATCACCGCATTATATTTATATGGGAAAATATATAAAGTAATATTTTTATTCATTCCCGGATATATATTAAAAAATCCTATTGGTCCAATATAAGAACCGGTATCCGCCATTTTTTTCATAGTAACTTGTTTTACTTCCGGACTAAAACTAGCAATCGTTACACATTTGCTACTATCTTGATTGCACACTCCCATCCAATATTCCTTACTCCTATCATATGGCTGTGCCCCTTGATTATAACTTGGAAAAGCCAAGGTTCTATCCCCCACATCTAAAGCAACATCAGTGACGGGACTATTTAAATTCCCCGGACTATTTCCATTATAAAATTGATATGTTTTATCTACCCCAGCATTGGTAAAAAACGCCGGAATTTCTTGGCCGTGTTCGCTTAGCGTATATGGACCACTATAGGTAATTTTATAATCAACTTTAGCGTAAACATCAACCAAACTAACTTTTTGATTAATAACCATTCCATTAAAACTGGTCGATTTAGAATAATTAGCTGGATTATTGAGTGTTGTTTCCCAACAATTGGCTCCACAACTTGCCGAATAACTAACATCATTTGAAGCATGTTCCCAAGCACAACCTATTGCCTGCGCTTGAATTGGATTAAACGGCCAACCAGCATCAACTCCATTACAAGTCCTCACACTCGAACAATTGGCAACGTGATCACCATTGGCTGCCCCCCGAGGGGCACAAGCCTTGCCTCCGTTGGCATTTTGACATTCGGCTTGTGAATTATATTTAGTACAAATACTTCCATCCGACACAAAATAATAACCACCATTACCCTTGGTCAAATCATATCCATACAGTGAAATTTGTACCGCCGACCCACCATGTTCTTCAATCAAATTAAAACTTCTATCGTTTGAATAAAGTTGAGAAATAAGTCCGCCGTACGAATTATTAATTCCAATTCGGATATGTTGGTTCCACAAATAAGTCGTATCTCTCTGTCTGTTGACCCAATAATTATTGTTGTTGCGACACCATTCATTTTCATCTGCCACCAATCCATTACAGCCAGTATTAATATACTTCACATTTAACAACGTGTTTTGCCCATCTGCCCCATTATTACTATTTACTCCAATGGCATACACTTCGACTTTGTGGTTGCCATATCCTAATGGTGCATATTTATAAGAAAATCCATGAACCCCAACTCCTACCTCCCTTGGTATATTTGCCAAAACATCCTCCAGTAGTTTTCCGTCAACATATATGTGAACCGGTATTGGACCATCAAGATCGCTATCCAAAGCCCAACCATAAATTACCCCATTGTCCACACTATCCACATTACCCACCGGCGCCACCGCTTTTACCCCACTCACCATCACCAAAAATAAAAATAAAAATAAAAAAACTTTCTTCACAATTCAGTATACATTTTATTTTCAAAAAAGATTTGACAACTTTTCGTAATAATTTCTAATATTTATAATTTCTGACTTATTTTCTAAAGGAAATATGTCTTGAGACTTACCCTTATTGGATTTAATTTCCACTGTCGTATAATTTTTCTTATAATCTTCGATTATCAAATCAATTTCCTTACCACCATATTCACGATAAAAATAAAAGTTTACCTTGGCATTGGTCAACCGACGAATTTTTAGAAATTCGATAATTATAAAATTTTCAAATACCCCACCTTTATCCGGTCTTAATTCTAAATCTCGAAAATCTTTGACCAACATATTGCGAATACCCAAATCATAAAAGTATAATTTCCGATTCTCTGATACTGCTTTTCTCAGATTAGTTTTAAATGATGGTAGTGGGATTAAAATATAATTTTTTATAAAAATTTCAATATAATCGCTGACGGTTGAATGGCTAGCACCCAATGAGGTCGCTATTTCTCGAGTAGACACCTCTGACCCTATTTGTAGGGCAATTTTAGTAAGTATGTCTTTGGCTAATTTCAAATTTTTTAATTCATAAATGTTTACCACATCTTTCAAGACATAGCTATCGATTATTATTTGTAACGAATTGATTTTCTCTTCTTCTGTTAAATTACTTTTTGTGTATATTTCTGGATAGGCTCCAAATATTTGTAAATTGTTGGCCAGTTGTTTTTTAAAGGCGATTTCTTCGTCCGGAACTGGTTTTTGATTGTCAAAAATTTCGTTAACAGAAAGTGGCAGGCAGTATATTTCATTGTATCTGCCAGCCAGAGAATCAAAATCTTTACTTTTTTGACGAAGTTCACTGCTACCAGTCGCGATTATTTTTACTTTGTATTTATCGTGCAGGATTTTTAGTGAGACGGTCGACTCGGGATAACTTTGGACTTCATCAATTAAAATAATTTTTTTATCTTCAACAAGCTTGGAAAGAACATCATCTCGAGGTACAAATTTTTCTCTATCTGATTCCGAATCGAAATTAAATACTTTTAATCCAAGTTTTTCTGCCAGATTTTCCAAAATAGTAGTTTTTCCGGAACGTCTTGGCCCCCAGATAAACAGTATCTTTTTATCTTCACCGGTTAAGTATTTATCGATATCTAACTCAATAAATCGCTTAAATGTAATAGTCATAAGATACATTTTACTATTAAATTGTGTTTTGTCAAGCTCCAAATTAGTACTATTTCAACACACTCAACGGATCCACATTCCCCTTCGCCGTTTTTATTTCAAAATGCAAGTGTGGCCCCGTCGACCGCCCCGTCGAACCCAAAATTCCCAGTTTTTGTCCCTGATTTACTCTCTCTCCCGGCTTAACTACAATTGATTTGTTTAACATATGTCCGTACAGCGTTTGATAGCCATTACCATGGTCAATAATTACATAATTTCCATAACCACCTCCGTTCCACCCGGCCGTAACCACCGTCCCCCCTTGAGCCGCCACCACATTTGGTGACTCGCGTGAAGCAATATCAACTGCTCGGTGGTACCAAGAATATCTTTGGGAAATCCGTCCCGCTGTCGGCCACATAAAGTTACCCTCACCCACCACTCCTGGTATTGGTGCCACCGATTTTGCAGTATATCTATTAGTATCAATAATTAACTCTCTAGGTTTAATCGCATCAGGAATCATCAATTCTTGTCCCGCCGAAATTGCAAATGTTTCATCATTATTAAAAGTATTAAAAGGATAATCGATAATATTTTGAGCATCAATTCCATAATATTTGGCAATACTATAAATTGTTTCTCCCCGAGCTACTTTGTGACGTATCCCTGTTATTGGTAATATTTTCAGTATTTGTTTTGGTTTAATCGCATCCACTGATTTCAAATTATTTTCCCAAACTATCGTATCAATCCCTATCCCAAACTTTACCGCAATACTTGACACCGTATCACCCTCTACCACCCGATATTCGGTCACTTCCCCTTTTGGCAAGTCCGAAATTAATGTCTCCGCCCCCCCTATTCCATCAGTCGCCAATAAATAATTACTTCCACTATTTTCCCCACTTCCTCTTTTTTCAATCAATGTCTCCAGTTGGCCCGAAAAACTAATGGTAATAAAAGCCAAAATCGCCATCGCTCCTGATACAAAAGTGTGGGAAAATCTCCCCCGTTGTCGGTACATCAATTTAGTTACCACACCTTTAATCACCCCTGTCCACCCCAAAAAAATTGTGACAATTTCTCCCCCAAACACCCCCTGCAACTTAAAAAACTTTTTTATTAATTCAATTTCCTCTTTTATATTTCCCATTTTTTGAAGTTTGAAGTTTGATGTTTTTATTTCTTCCCCACTTTACCCAAAAATTCTTCATTATTTTTGGTTTTTTTCATTTGGTCGACAATCATTTGACCAATTTGATCTTTATCCTCAATTGTATCAAACATTCTCATCATCGCCCCCACTTTTGCCAAAATATCTGAGGGCAACAACAACTCATCTTTTCTGGTACTCGATTTTTGAATATCAATCGCCGGGAAAATTCGGCGTTCTGCCAAACGTCTTTCCAATCTAAGTTCCATATTTCCCGTTCCCTTAAACTCTTCAAAAATCAATTCATCCATCTTTGACCCCGTGTCCACCAAAGCGGTTCCAATAATAGTCAGCGATCCCCCACCCTCAATTTTCCTAGCCGCTCCAAAAAATTTCTTGCTAGGGTACAAAGCCGCCGGGTCAAATCCCCCCGACAAAGTTCGCCCCGATGATGGGATTGCCAAGTTATAAGCACGAGCCAATCGAGTAATCGAGTCAAATACTATAAAGACATCTTTACCTAGTTCCACCAACCGTTTTGCCCTTTCAATTGCCACCTCAGCCGCCCGAGTTTGTTCTTCCGGCCGCTGGTCAAAATGTGATGCAATCACCTCACCTTTTATAAATCTTTGCATGTCGGTTACCTCTTCTGGTCTTTCTCCAACCAACACTGCCATCAAATGAACGTTGGGGTAATTGGCCGACACTCCTGCCGCAATTTCTTTAAGCAAAGTCGTCTTTCCCGCTTTAGGTGGGGACACAATCATCCCTCTTTGTCCAAACCCAATTGGAGCAAAAAGATCAATAATTCTAGTTGATAAGGTAGATTGATCAAATTCCAAGTTTATTTGTTTTTCCGGGTAAATTGGGGTTAAATCCTTAAAATCAGGACGGTTATAAGCACTCGATAAATCTAAATTATTAATTTTGTCAATTCGCACCACTCCCCAATATTTTTCCGATTCTCGTGGTGCCTTGGCTACTCCAATCACATGATCACCCGGTCGCAATCCATACCGCCTGACTTGCATCGAGGCAATCACCGCATCTCGGTTACTTGGCAAAAATTTCGGTCGGACATACCCCTGTCCATCGGCCAAAATCTCCAACACCCCCGCCACCATTTCTAATTTCACCTCTATTCTATTTATTTTTTCTTCTTGAAGTTTGAAGTTTGCTTGCCCGCCGTGGTGGGAAGTTTGCCTGCCTGCCGGCGAGGCAGGAAGTTTTTCCCTAGTGATTCCCACTCGATTATTGCTTATCCCCTCTTTACTCAAAGAGGGGGCAGGGGGTGATTTTTCTTCAATCTCCGCTTTTATTTCATTAACAATTTCAGTATTAATCACTTCATCTCCATTTTCTTCGTTTTGAAGTTTGATGTTTGATGTTTGCCTGCCTGCCGGCGAGGCAGGAAGTTTTTCCATCTCAATAACCGGCTCTACAGGGATTGTCTTTTTTTTGAACATTTTTTGGCAAACAAATAATAATTTAAACTAAATAAAGTTGGATAAATTATACGTAAAAATACATAAAATACACATGTGTTCGGGGATTACAGAGTAATTCTATCAAATCTATTTAATTTGTCAAATATAGTATATCTATTTTTTTTATTTCTGCCAAAGTCAATCTTTTATTACGTTGTAGTTCACGAATTTTTGATACAACTGCCACCATCTTTTGATCATAAAGTTGATACCCACCCTTAGAATAATCTGCCACCTCCAGCAACTTTTCCATAGTCCAGTGACGAATGGTTGGTACGGTTTCACCTGTCAGTTTTGCCAGTTCACCAATTTTTAATAAATTATTTTTAGTAGAGACGTGATTAATCACGTCTCTACTTGTTTTATTTTGTTGTCTGTCTTCAACCATTTCTAAATATATATCCAAGCAACGGTCTACCGCCTCATACATCATTACCTGATAATTAGCCAAAGATCCACCCAACTGAGCTTTTTCAATACTATTCAGATATTGTTTACGATCTTCTTTGCGAATAATCGCCGGTGGGTAACCCGCTTGTAATAAAATAAAATTCATCAGCAATCGAGCAGTTCGACCATTCCCATCTACAAACGGATGAATCGACACTAATTTAAAATGAGCCTCAATTGCCAAGGTAACCGGATTGATATTGCTGTTTTGTAACCACCAAACAAATTTATCCATTAATTCTGGAACTTTTGCTGGATTTGGCAAAATTACCGTTGTTCCTGCAATTCGAACTGATACATTTCTAAATCTTCCCGCATTCGTATCATCAATTTTTTGCAAAATATGTTGATGCAAATCAAGAATAATTTTCTTAGTAATTGCCTGCTTTCCTTTGTCAATTTTTTCCATTATCCAATCTATCGCCTCTCCATGATTCACCGCTTCCAAATGCTCTACCAAGGTTTTATTCTCGACTGTCAAACCGTCTTTCACCACCAAAGCTGTTTCTGCTCGAGACAAAGTGTTTCCCTCAATTGCATTAGAAGTATAGGTTAATTCAATTTTAAACCATTCCCGAGAATTTTTTACCAAATCCTTAGATATTGGTAAATGCGCATCCAGTCGCTGCTTTTTCCCCTCAATTATTTTCAAAATGTTTTTCATATACCACAAAGTATAACCTAATACTTTATACTTGTCAATTCTTCAAATACTCCCTCTTCCATTCTCCAAAATCAACCAATGTCATTGTCGGTGGCACTGCCAAATATCTCTTTTTCCACACCCCAAAATCCGCCAAATTTACGACATTATCATTATTAAAATCCCCTTGTCTTGCAGGCAGAGTAGCTATCGGTGCTGTAAAACTACCCTGGATCAGCCATAATCCTGTGCCTTGTGGCCATGAAGATCCTTCTCCCGAAAGAATATTTACATTACTGCTATGCACAATCCCATGTTTATCACCAACAATAGCCGGTTGGGCATAAGCCACATGATTTGTAGATTTGGCCAATCCAAATTTCAAAATTTCTTTATTTGGACTATTTCCCCACCATGTCCAATTGATACCATCAAATGAGTAAGTAAAATAATTAGTATCTAATATGCCTTGAGTTCCCACAAAATAGCCAGGGTAATTCCCTGTAGGAATCGCAAAATATTTAACATCCATCGTATGAGGCATTGTAGTTTTCACAGGATTTTCAAAATGAATACCGTCTGTGCTTTTTACCAAAAACACACTCTTCTTGTTCCAATCTCCCGGAACGTCATAGTACCACAGCCACACTTGCTGTATTCCACCCACATTCATCACAATCGCAGTAGGATGACCAACTCCATAATTATGACTCAAGTCAGGAGCAACCCCCACTGTATGCCGACCATTCAAAAATGTATACTGTATATTCTCTAAGATTTTTGGGTTGGCCTTCACTACCGGTGATGGATCCGTTGTAGCATTACCAAAAGTATGTGAACTGTCCCACAACGATTGATTGTAGGTTTGCCAGTGTTGTCCGTCTTGACTGGTAGCTAAACAAATTTGAGTAAACCCCTGCTCTTCCTTACCTCCTCTCCAAAAACGCCGGGCACATTCGTAATACATTTTGTACAGCTCTTGTCCGTCGGCAATATAAAGATTGGCGTGTTTGACAACGGTGGGAGCACAGTTGTGTTGCCCATTTTCTTTCACATTACTAAAAGTCGCTGGAAAAATTAAGGATGGGCCAGAGGTAGTTTTTGTCGCATCTCCACTCCAATAATAAATGGAATCTCCACTACTCCAAGATTCTCCTGTTTTGACTCCTGGTCGTATTTCCTCACCGCAATACCAAGCTTTCCACACTCCATCTTCAACCATGGCTGTTGGTGCATAATCATACTTATCAATCCGATCAACCAACGGTGTAGTTGCCCTAAAAGTAGGGATAAAAATTACCGAAGGAGGATCAACCGCCAAGACAACATTACTATTAAACACCAAAAACAAAATTAAAAATAAAACAATCTTTTTCACTAATTTAGTTTAACGCAGATATTTCACTTTGGATAATAAATAACAATTCAGGTTTCAATATTTTTCTGATTTTGTTAAATGTTTCTGCTGGTAAAAGAGTATTTAAATCTTGGTCGATCAGGGTCTGGGTAATCTTGGTATTAATAAAATTAATTAAATATTCAAAATATTTGGCAGGAGTTAATTTTGTTCTTTCAACAATTATTTCACTGCGATAATTTAATCTACTCATAAAAAAATGATGAATGTCGTAAAGATCACGACAAGCAATCGATTTATGTTTATCAAAACGATCTTTGACTGCCACCAATTTATTGGCAAAAATTGTTTCCTTGGTTTGGCAGTTGACAGTGCGACCAATTTCAGGAAGAAATATTGGAGCATATAAATTTGATCTGACTTGAAAGTTAAGAGCATCGATTTTGAGAGTATTGCGCAAATTTGGATCAGATTTATATTTGAGGAAAAATTCAAGTGCATTTTTACTTTCCTCATCTACGGTGTACCCAAGTTTTTCAAAAACGTGATGAAATTCCGCTCTAAGTATCTTCTCATCTGATTTTGGATTAATATCAAAATCAAGATCAACCGAAAAACGATCCAAGATATTCATCATCGAAGCACAGGTTCCACCTTTAAAATACAATGACAAAGATAATATTGGATTATCAATAATCTCCGTTAATACACGTAATAGATGAATTTTATGAACAATATCTTGTTGTCGATTGGTAATCATAGCTTTTTGTCAAAATAATAATTGGGTTGAAAATAGAGCATGTCAGATTTGGCTCGAACTACCGAAGCGACCAGAACACCGTTTGTTTGAACACTAATACCATTGCTGTCGTACAGATATTTGTCATTTAATTTTCGATACAAAAAAGTATTTCCGTCAATGGTTATTTTCTTGGAAATATTGGACACAAAAGTGATCTTGTTGGGTGATTGATTGATAATCCCGTTTTGCGCCAAAACTGTCTCAGTGGTTAAATAGCAAAAACGATTGATGAGTCTAAATCCTAGTTCGACAGGATCAAGATCAGTGATGGGGATAATGCTATAAAAACCTTTATATATTTTAATTAAAACACCCTTTTTAATAAGTCGAGAAATGGTTTGATGGAGAGTGGTAGGCTTAATAATACCCCATAAAATACGTAGATCATCTGTGTGATAGATTTTCTGAGGCTGTTTTAATAAAATATTTAGTTTGTTTATCATATACAATTATGTATAGGATAACATAACTGATACTAATTGTCAATTCTTCAAATACTCCCTCTTCCATTCTCCAAACTCCACCAACGTCATCTGTCCCGCCAAATATTTACTCTTCCAAAATCCAAAATCCGCCAAATTAACAATTTTATCCCCATTATAATCCCCCAATATTGCTGCTTTTGTTGTTGGAGTTGCCGTTGGTGGGA
>VFLE01000189.1 GCA_009885205.1 Candidatus Shapirobacteria bacterium
ATATTTTTTGTCGAAATCGAATGTTTTCCATAATGTAACATTGAAATAATTCATTATTAGATCAATCGAGTGATATTCTTCAACATTATATAACAAATTGGAATTAAAATGATCGATAATACTATCAATGCTCATATTTTTAAATGTAGGCAAATGAATATCTATATTTTGGAAAAAACTAGATATTTTTCTTTCTATTGGTGTGCGATAACTATCTATAAAATATATCTTATTGAATTTAGTTGCGCTATTTTTTATAACCGTCTCGATGTCTATTGTCATATGGTAATTTCTTTCATTTTTATTTTCAAATAGTCCATAAGTATTGAGCGAATGTAAATGAATTGATGAAAATCCGCTTTGTTCCAACGTGTTCGCCAACGTTGTTCCTCCACATTTTCCTCCACAAAACACAATTTTTTCATAAAAATGTAGACTTTCTTGATATTTTTTTTGATATGTTAAATATAATTCATTTGCGCGCTCGCGGTTTTCAAACCCCTTTATTTTGCTCCATTTGTCCTGATCATTTTTTTTGTAATTTTCAAAAAACCATTTTATATCCGTTTTTGCAATTTCAGGAATATTATCAATATTTTTTATTGTTTTTAGATCTTCTTCTAAAACACAGAGTATTTTTTCGTCCACACCTTTTTCATCTTCCATTATCAAAACTCCTACAATGTAAGCTTTGTAAACAACACCCATTTTTATGGTGGCACATGTTATAATTAAAGCGTCTAGATCATCACCGTCCAATGTAAGCGTATTTGGAATAAATCCATGCGCGTATGGATAAAAAAATGGATAGGGTAAAACTCGATCTAGCTCCAATTTATTTGTTTTTTTGTTGATTTTGTATTTTTTATTGCTATTTTGTTCAATTTCAATATAAACATCTACAAATTCGTCTGATATTGACATTTATAATTAAATAAACACATATATTTTATATATATTATCTATATATGTATTTATCATTATCATCATCATACACGAGTAATGCTTGTGCGGTTCGTCAAAGCATAATTAACTATACAACGAACTCAAATGAAACACATTTTTTTGATTGGTTAGTCACAAGTATGAAAAGTGTAAATCAAATATTAGAAAACAGACCAATTATATTTGAAAGTAATAAATGTGTTTTTGATTTAGTAAAATAATCGGCGTAAATGTATAAAAGTGTAAATTGCTTACTGGTGTAAACATTCATCCAAATAGAAAAAAATACATTATCAAAGATTTACATAAAACAAAGAACAAAACTACTTCTACTTCTCGCGGCAAATGGGGCACCCGTTCGTGCACCGATCATTGCAATCAGCGCAAATGTAATGGCAACAGTCCGGAATGATCAACTTCTCTGAGCAAATGGACTCGTAGCACACAGGGCACTCCTCCGCTCCGGAATAAGATTCCCGGATAATTTTCCTCATTCGCTCGAGCGCCGAATCCTTCTTCTCGATTTGAATCTGCATCGCGTCTTTCTCGCCAACCGCCCTTGACAATCTGCGCGACAACTTGTCCGACAAATGCCGTTTCGTTTGATAGAGAGCCGTCATGCGCTCTATGCTGTTTTTCAAATGGTCGATACGCTCCTCTGAAATCTGATTCTTGGCGAAGCTCTTCGATCTCGGTGCAGGGCGGCACTGGATAGGGCATGTGCTTCTTGTGGTAAATGACGCGCACAATTGCGTTGATCTCATCGCCTTGATCATCCATATCCAGCAGTTCGATGTAGGACATTATAGTGTCGCCAATGACGAGGTCATATGGCTTGAAATAGGCGGTGAAATGCGCCTTGAGCTCGCGAAGGGAGGGAAGTTGCTGTGTGCCATAAACGTCTTCGGATACTTGCATGGCATCGGAACCTATGGGAGTATGAGCGTCTACAGTGTACATTATGGCATCGGAACCTATGGGAGTATGAGCGTCTACAGTGTACATTATGTAATCGCTTGAGATAGAAAGGCCATATATATGCTCACATGAGGTTTGGTTTTCGGAAATACGATTCAGTTTCCACTGGCGAAGATCGACAAGATCAGTAGAGGATACAAAATCATACATATATACATCAAACGCCTTGCGGAAGCGTTGGTCCCTAGTGAATCGAGGCATGGTGTAAAGAATGCGTTGGTAATTTGAAAGTTACAATTGATTTGTTTCAAAAAGACACATCAATTTTATTCAAGGAAGGGGAACCAAGGTCATCAAAATCCGCTTCTATGACCTTGGTTCTCCTAAATCATAATAGCATACGACTCCCCCGCGATTTTATCCTCTTCTACAGCAACAGAATCCATAAGCGCAGCCAAGATATATTTCACAATAATCACATTGCTATTCAATAATTCTTTTGATGATATGACCGAAAACCATTGATATTTAATGCGTTTCAAAATATCTTCACGAGGAATCAAGATCCCATAATTACGTTTCGGACAAATGTTCAAAAAATCTTCTTGCATCAAATCCTCCAGTAAAATAGGATTGCCGTTAGTGGTTTTTACTCCGATATATTCTCCTCCGACCAGATTCATTTGTCCAAGGGCTATTTCTGAAACACACCATTCGGCGGTAGTTCCCAATAAAAGTGCCTCGCTGGAAATATGAGGACCCTGATTTTTTGTTTTCAAATAATCCGCCATTTTTCTCAATTCGGGGCATTTTTTTTTCGCCCCCATAATTTGTACGTCAGGCATAAACGTCATTTTTGAAGATTTTGACACCATATTTACGTAACGATTCAATGTTTCAGAAACAAAGGGTTTCCCGTCTTGTATCCCCATCTCATATAGAGACAACAGGTTTCGACTGCATACAAATGAATTGGGAATCGTCATGCCTCCGTATATGTACAACAATTCGATCATTCCAAGCTCTCTATAGGATGATTTCATCGGTTCCGCCATTGTGGATACATCAATATCCCATCCGGGGATTAATTTACTAAATGTTTCATCGTCGATGAGACAGACATTAAAATCGTCTCCACAATGATTTATAATGGTTTTTACGGTAAGGTGTACATACGGCTGATTTAAATCAGTGGTGTTCCTTGACTGGAAACTTTTCCATTTGCGAGCATTTATTTCATATTTCGAATGAATCCATAGTTTTGGGCGTTCATGTCCATAAAGTGGCGAATCATTGAGCAAATATTTTCGGATGAGCTCATGATCATTATTCTTATCTACAAATGTCGCTTTAATTTGACTCCCAAAATATCCAACAAGAACAATGACACTTACGGTAAAAATGTACTGATATAATTTTGAGCTAAACATAGGCCTATATTATACCTATTCATTTTTTTATTTTATGGTAGCGGAAACGTTTTACTTGGAAAGAGGGTCCCTACTGAAAATAAAATAATCAATCGAATATTTTGATTCGTTGTATCGTAATTGAGAATTGAACATAATCACATTGCTTTTGCATATATGCCGTATAATATTAGTAAATGAATTATATGTCAATTTCCTTTCGACATAAAACCGTTTCGATGCGTGATAATACAATTTTATTGATTCGAGAAAGGGTTCATGTAAATTATGAAACAACATTTTTTTGAACGCATTTGTGTCTACAAAATAATATTTTTCCGTTTTTAAACAGATTTGTTCTAAAAGATCGAATAGTATTTTTTCGGGGACATTTTCTTTGAATAGTTGTTTCAACATTTTTATGGTTATATTATTACGTGAAATTATATTTTGATACATTATTTATCAATTTCAATCACCGCATTCAATATATCATTCGACATAATAGCGAGCTCAATGACATCTTCATGTATATTATGAAACACCGTGATGTATTTGCATAAAACCGGTATAATGCGATATTTTTCGTCTTCTGTTAACAAATCGGTAATTTTAACAAAAGTGAAAAAATAATCCAAAATATCAATGACCGAATACCCATAGTCGTGTATTTCGTAAAGCGTATGGATCGCTTCTTTGAGATCCCGCTGTTTTAAAAATCGTGTATAATGCTCAAACTGTTGAAACGAAATATTGGTGCAAAGTTTTTTACAATTCTCCAAGGAGAGAGGAATGCCCGGCGTTTCGTTTAATATATATATTTTTTCTAGATGATTAATTAATTGTCGAATCGATTTATTGGAAAAGGCCAACAAATAATCCTTGGCTTCTTTCGAGAGATGTATGGACTCTGCCACCACGATTTTTTCCATAATATCTGCTGCATCTTCGACCTTGACTTGTTGTAAACTTATAATATGAATACGAGACTGTATACTTTCAATTACTTTTTGTATATTTGAGCAGGACGATACGAAATGAACGTTATTTTTGTATTTGTCGATATAGTTTCGAAATACTTGTTGACATTGTTCGCTAATTAAATCGATGTCGTCCACAATAATCATTTTTTTTTTCCCGTAAATTGAGCTATGCGATTGGCAAAAAGTCTTCATTTCGGTTCGATAATAACTAATCCCTTGCTCTTTCAAATTATTGATGAATAGAATATTGTTTTCGGGAAAGCCTTGTGTTTTGGTGAGACCATAATATTCTCTAACAATGGCATATAACAGAGACGTTTTCCCGCAGCTCGCATTACCCACAATAAGAAGATTTAAATCATCGATTTCTTTTAGCGTTTTGATCATGAATTTTCGGCGCGGATCGATGTAAAATTCGTCGATAAAATAGGGCTTGTATTTTGATATAAATGTATTGTTTGATGCCATTGCATTTTTATGGGAGATGTATTTATGTTGTTGTTGTAAAAATGCAATTAATCGGCAATACACTTTTACTTTGCTAAGGTTTCTCTCTATTCGATAAAAAATGAATTAAAAAATAACAGGGTTTTCATATATGTCGGATACTTTTTATACAATTTTAGGAGTTTCCAAAAACTCGAGTGATGGCGAAATTAAAAAAGCGTACCGCACTTTATCATTAAAATATCACCCTGATCGGAACAATTCGCCCGACGCGGCGGAAAAAATAAGACAAATCAATGAGGCGTATGAGACGTTAAGCGATTCTTCCAAACGCCGACAATATGATATGGAACAAGATGGGAATCCATTTTATATGTCAGGTATGGCCGGAATGCCTTTTTCTCATATGCGAAGTATGGATGAAATGGATGATATTAACGGACTTTTCAAAATGTTTTTTGGCGGCGGTCCATCTCCAATGGGGCAAATGAGAGGAGGACCGGAAATAAGAATATTTCATGGAGGGCCACCTGGAATGGGAGGAATGGGAGG
>VFLE01000080.1 GCA_009885205.1 Candidatus Shapirobacteria bacterium
ATCAAATATTTAAAACAAGAAAACGAAAGTCGAGGGACTACCATAATTATGACGACTCATCATCTTGATATTGTCAAATCTTTGGACAAAAAAGTTATTAAGTTAGACAAAGTAAACTAAAATTATGTCAATTTTAACTCACACTTGGCGTCATTTACGGCGAAGTCCTTTTCAAAGTTTAATTGCCACCTCTACTATGACGATTTCTTTTTTTATTCTAACGGCATTTATTTTTCTAAATTTTGGTATCACCTCGGTTTTAAATCATTTTGAATCAAAACCAGAAATTACTATTTTTTTAAAAGACGGCATTGACAAGGCTACTCTGGAGGCTGCTCAAAACGAAATTGCTTCCATCCCCGGCATTCGTGATATTCGCTATATCTCCAAAGAAAAAGCTTTAGAGTTATACAAAGAACTAAATAAAAATAATCCCTTACTTACCGAAATGGTCACTGCTTCCATTTTACCGGCTTCATTTGAAGTTTCGGCTTACAATCCCAAGGTCCTCGAAGCCGTAGCTCAAAAGTTTACCGCCAAAACCAATTTGGTTGACGAAATTGTCTATCAAAAAGATCTGATTGAATCACTTTTGGGTTGGACTAACATGATCAAAAAAGTTGGTATTATCACCATTTCTTTTTTTGGGCTAATTGCCTTTTTTGTTACCTCAGTTGTTATGGGTCTAAAAATCACCAATCGCAAGGATGAAATAAATATTTCTCGGCTTTTGGGAGCCTCCCTTTTCTATGTCAAACGCCCGTTTTTACTTGAAGGTATTTTTTATGGTATTTTTGGTTCACTTTTAGGTTACCTTATCGCTTTTATTTTTATTATTTATTTTAAAACTAAACTAAATTTATTTTTTGCTCCAGCCATATTTGTGACCGACAATACTGTCTTTTATTTATTGTGGTTATTGGCCGAAATTATCATCGGTTTTATGGTTGGTTTGTTCACCAGTTTTGTTGTTTCCAAACGCTATATTAAATGGTAGTCATCCTATTTTTATTCTACTTTTTTTTTAGTCGACCAGTTATGGCCGATGAACAGACCGACTTAACTAGTCAAATCAACGAATATACCGTCAAGCTTTTGGAGCTGGCCAAATCAAAAGACTCGCTTAGTAACGAAATCGCCAAAATAAATGCTACCTATTCTCAAACTGTTTTAAAAATAAAACAAACCGAACTAAGTATCAAAACTCTGACTCAAGAAATTACCATCTTAAATCAAGATATTGCTAAATTGGACGATTCAATAAATCAAACTACCCTTTATTTGCTTGAGCGTATCAAACAAAGTTATCGGCTTACCAAAAAATTACCCGCTTATGCTTTTTTGTTTAACAACAATTTTAACGATTATCTTAACCAATATAAATATATTTCCCTAGTTCAAATAAATAACCGTCAAAATATCGAAAAAGACGAAACCATGCAACAAATTAAAAAAAATAAAAAACAAGAGCTATCAAATAAGCAGGAACAATTAACGATATTAGAAAAAAATCTAGTTTCTCAACGAAGTAATTTGTTAAATCAAAAAACCGCCAAAGATAAATTATTAGCCGTCACCAAAAACGATGAGGCCAAATATCAAAAACTAAAATCACAAGCCGAACAGGAGTTGTCGGCTTTGTTGGCTGCCAAGTTTGTCGGTAAAAGACAGGTCAAAAAAGGCGAAACTATTGGTCTAATGGGTAATTCGGGTTATTCTTTTGGCGACCATCTTCATTTTGGGGTTTACAATTTGACAGAATCAAATATTGGTTCTTGGACGTATTCCCAAGACACAGACGCCTCTCAATATGTCAAAGATTATATGTGGCCAATGAATAGTCCGATTGATATTACCCAAAGTAGGGGTAAAACGCCATACAGTTATCTTTATGCCGACCGATTTCATCACGGTATTGACATGGTTTCCCAAAACAAATCAGTTATGACTGTCAACGACGGAATGGCCTATTTTTATCGCAATGCTGGCTCATCTCTAGGCAACCATGTCAAAATCTTCCACCCCGACGGCAAAATGACCCTCTACCTCCATTTGCAGTAAATATTTATTTGCTATACTTTCTAAATGTCTTTTAAAATTACCGAACTCTCACTTTTCCTTCCCTGCTATAACGAGGAACACAATCTCCAGGCAACGGTTGACAAGACCCTCCCCATTCTAAAACAAGTTGCCAAAAAGTGGGAATTAATTATTGTCAACGACGGTTCAAAAGATAAAACAGGATTAATCGCCAAATCAATTCAAAAGTCAGATCCACAACATATTAAAATAGTTACTCATAATCCCAATCGTGGCTATGGCGCTGCCTTTAAATCCGGTTTTTATACTGCCAAGTATCAATGGATTACCTTTATTGACGCTGACGGTCAGTTTGATTTTAACGACATTTATTTACTATTAGACAAACAATCCAAAACCAAAGCCGATCTGGTTATTGGTTATTATCTCAAGCGTCAAGTCCCTTTATTTCGAATTCTTGGCACCAAGTTTTGGCAATTAGCCGTTTTTGTTTTGTTTGGACTTCATGTTCGTGACATTGATTGTGGTTTTAAGTTGGTTAACAAAAAAGTAATTGATACAATTCCCAAACTAGTTGCCGAGCGAGGACCATTTATTTCCTCCGAGTTTTTAATCAAATCCAAGAAAGCTGGATTTAAAATAGTTCAGGTTGGTGTCCACCATTATCCCCGTTCTGCCGGTACGGCTACCGGCTCCAAATTAAATGTAATTATTGCCGGATTTAAGGATTTATTTCGTCTATGGTTTTACCTAAACTTTCGCGCCTAAACTGGCTATTAATCATCGTCGTTCTAATATCTGCTTTTTTACGACTCTATCGTATTGGCGATTATATGGAATTTCTCGGCGATCAAGGACGTGATGTCGTTATTATCCGTGATTTTTTAAAACACGGTAATCTATTTTTTATCGGGCCACAAACTAGCATTGGCAACATGTATTTGGGCCCATTTTATTATTATCTAATCGCTCCGGCTTTATTATTAACCAACTTTTCTCCTATTGGTCCGGCTATTTTTGTCACTCTTTTAAGCATTTTAACCACTTTTTTAATTTACAAAATTACGGCAAAATATTTTGATGATAAAACAGGTTTAATCGCCTCTTTTCTATTTGCCATTTCCCCAGTCGTTATCAAATATAGCAATTTTTCTTGGAACCCAAATATTATGCCCCTGTTTGCCCTACTTTTTATTTATTTTATTGATCAAAAAAAATATGTTTACGCCACCCTAGCCTTTATTATGTGTCTCAATTCTCATTACTTAGCCCTCCTTTTACTATTTCCTGCCATCTACATAATTTTATTAGATTATAAAAAATTTAATCTAAAAAATTATATTTTACCCATAATAATATTTTTGCTTTCTTTAATTCCCCAGTTACTATTTGATTTAAAACACGATGGTCAAAATATCAAAGCTCTAACTACCTTTTTTACCCAGCGTGAAACTACTGTTAGCGTCCTCCCCTACAAAGCCCTACCTCTACTACCAGCTATGTTTAATCAAGTTACCACCCGTCTACTAGCAGGTAAAATTGACAATCTTGGTATTGCTGTCTCGATTATGTTTTTTATATTGATAATTTATTCATTGTTCAAAATAAAAAATAGATTTTTTTATATTTGTTTAATCTGGTTCTTTTCTGGACTGGTTGGTTTGGCTCTTTACAAACAACATATTTATGACCACTATTTTGCCTTTATCTACCCTGTTATTTTTATAATATTGGCCATTACTCTATCAAAATTAAATAAATATCTATCAATTATTGTCGTAGTAATTTTATCCGGGCTATCTATATATTCAAATCAATTTCAATGGCAACCCCCCAAACAACTTACTACCACTATTAATATCGACAAATCAATAATCGAGAAATCCGACCATAAGCCATTTAACTTTGTCCTGTTGGCCAAAATGAATTACGATCCCGGTTATTTATATTATTTAACTGAAAACGAGAACTATTTTCATCTCCGCGATAAAATCACTGACCAACTATTTGTCGTCTGTGAGCCCTTCCAAACCGACTGTAACCCTATCAACAACCCCGAGTGGGGCGTTGCCGCCTTCGGCTGGGCCAAAATCGACTCTCAATGGGACATTAACGGCATCAAAATCTTTAAACTAATCCACAACCCTTCTGGAACTTAATTATTTTTTGCAATTTGTTATTTGGGACTTGTTTGGAAATTGGTTATTGGAAATTGGAAATTACGTTACCTTACTCTACATACCCCAGCAACGCATCTAGTTGATTCTCTGGCTTATCACAAACTTTTGCGTCAATCATTTTTTCTGGCCTAGATGGAATAATCACCCCAAACCTCCCAAACACTATTGGCCCATCTTTCTCGCTTATTTGCCATGGAATCGGGATATTATAAACTGGTATGCCTGGGGTGCCCGGCTTAATAATTTTAATTTTTTGCCACCAAAATAAATATCTAAAACCAACTCCTACTCCCGGGTCGGCAATAAAATTAACCGCTACACAAGGATAATTATTTTTCAGCACATCGGCTTTAATATAATTAACCGCCTGCATTTTATAGTAATACGATTCGTAATGATCTGATTTGACTAGTAACCACCCTAAATTTAAACCAAAGTAAACAAATCCCAAAATTATCAAAACAAGTTTGTGTTTAATTTGCCCTAAAAACACACTTAAAATCAATATATAAATCGGCAATAAATTGGTAAAATAATATTCCGATACAATTCTTTTTGACTTAAATTGGGCCAGTATTATTAGGCCAAACCACAAACCAAATAAAATCACCTGTTTATACCTCAAAGCTTTTTTAAATATCAAAAAAGCCGTCATCAAAAGTAGGGCCGCCCAATATTGTCCTGTTCCACCTTGGTCAAAATCAAACAATATTCTTTTTTGAAACTCTCTCCCTGAAGCTATTATTACCTTATCAAATTTTTGCCACCCTGTTGGACCACCCATATCAACATTAATCCCCACTGCCATTGCCTTAACTTGCGAGAAATCATGTTTAATTTCAAATAGCAAAAAAGGTGACAAAATAATCACAAAAATAATTATCGAAACAATTGACAATTTTATATTTTTCTTATTAAATACATTCCAAAAATTGTTCCCTGAAAATAAATAAGCCAAAATTGGTATCGGTAAAATAGGCAGCAACGCAATATGTAATTGCCATACAAATCCGGCCAAAACAGCATAAATAGGCAAGATTTTTAAATTCCCCTTTAGTGTTTCCAAAATTACATACAAAAACCAAATTGACCAAGCAATTGTTGGTTGGGTCGGTACCGACCAGCGATCAAACATCGCTGCTCCAAACGACACACTATATATAAAAGCCGCCCATAAACCGGCTTTTTCTCCAAAATGTTTTTTAATTACAAAATAAAAGCTCCAGATATTAAATAATCCAATTAATGTCACTGGAATTACGCCTATCAAAGGATGCATATTTCCTAATTTATAAAAAATACCCATCAAATAGTAATAGAAACTACCAATAAAAACTCCGTCAACGCTAGTGACTTGTCCAATCAGCCGATTATGATGATTTATCACAATATCTTTAGCAATCCACGAATATAAGTCCTGATCATGGGCAAAAGAAAAGCCTTTATCAAAATTATATAACCTAAAAAATAAACCAAATGCCATTATTATTAATAACCAAGCTTTCATAATCTGATTATAACCCTTATAATCAAATAACATGTCATCATTAAGTGTTATCGTTCCCTGCTACAACGAAGAAGCCAATCTCAAAAGGGGAGTCTTAAACGAAGTTGAGGATTATTTATCAAAACAGAATTTTAAGTGGGAAGTCATTATTTGCAACGACAAATCATCAGATAATAGTCTAAGGTTAGTCCAAAGTTTTATAAAAAATAAACCAAATTTTCGTGTTCTAGATTTGGCCAAGGGTGGCAAGGCTGGGGCTATTTGGGGAGGAATTCAACAAGCCAAGTATGACATTGTCCTTCTTACTGACATGGACCAGTCAACCCCTATTCACGAATTATCAAAACTATTACCTTATTTTGACCAAAATTATGATGTTGTTATTGGTTCTCGTGGACGCCATCGAGAAGGCAATTCAATTTTACGTAAACTGGGGGCAAATGTATTTCGACATTTACGAAATATATTTTTGAGAACCAATATTTACGATACTCAATGTGGTTTCAAGGCCATGAGGACAAATTTAGCCAAAAAAGTATTTCCCAAGTTAGCTGTCATAAAAAACATTCAAAATCAATCAGTTTGGCGAGTAACGGCCTTTGATATCGAATTACTATTAATTTCCCAAAAATTGGGATATAAGATTAAGGAGATCAGTGTTGACTGGCGCAACGAAGACACCAGCATCACCAAAGGCGATCCTAATCTTCGATATATCAATGAATCAAAAGAAATGGCTTTCGAAGTCTGGCGAATATTTATCAACAATCTTAAGGGAGTTTATGGTCAATAAAAAATTGTTATCATTATTTGTTGGTCTTTCAATCTTATATTTTGCTACTCGACTTATCAATCTTACTTCCATTCCCGTTTTTGGTGACGAAGCCATTTACCTTCGCTGGTCACAAGTTATCAAAAATGTCGAAACCTTACGCTTTATTCCCTTAAACGATGGTAAACAACCCCTATATATGTGGTTAGTCGTTCCCTTTTTAAAATTTTTATCACCTCTCATCGCCGGTCGTTTCTTATCTGTTTTGTCGGGTTTTTTGATATTAATACTTTTAACCATCTTATTTGCCATCTATCAAAATTTTTCTTCCAAAAACAAACAACCCCATCTATTTATAATTGAATCATTCTCCAAAAATTTCTATACCAATTTTATCCCTGCTTTAATTTACATTTTTTTGCCTTTTGCCTTTTTCTTTGATCGACTGGCTCTTCCCGACAATTTATTATCTGCCTTTGGTCTGTTGTCAATAATTTTAGCCGTATTGTTAGCCAAATATCCCCGTCTTGACTTATCCATGTTACTCGGTTTAGTTTTAGGTTTAGCTTGGATTACCAAGTCACCAGCCATTTATTTTTTGGTCCTATCACTTATTGCCTTTCTTTTTTTAGGAAATTTCAAAAAAATATATTACCCCATTCTTTCGATTGCCATCGGTTTTGGAATCTATAATTTACTCAGATTAGGTCCCCAATTTCACCAAATTAGTCTTCGCAATCTCGATTATATTTGGCCTATTTCCGAAATAATTCGCCATCCATTCGACCCACTTGTTCCCCATCTCCGTGATTTAATCGCCCTATATACAAAATTTATTTCTTTACCATTAATTTTATTACTATTTATCAATAAAAAAAATCTAAATAAAATATTTTTTGTTTTATTTTTATCTTTTATCCTACCTCTAATATCAAATCTGGCCATAACCAAGGTTTTTACTGGTCGTTATATTTTATTTACCCTGCCTTACCTCATAATTTTATTATCCATTGGCATTACTAATATTTCAAAAAAATATAGATTTTTATTGATATTTTTATTTATCCCCAATCTTTTTTACCAATATCAATTAAGTACTACCCCTTTTACCACCAAATTACCAAATTCTGAATCAGGTTATTTATCTGGTTGGACTTCAGGTTGGGGGATAAAAGATATCTCCCAATACTTAATTGAACGGTCAAAAACTTATAATGTTATTGTTGGTACCGAGGGTTATTTTGGTACCCTTCCCGATGGTTTGCAAATTTACACTGACAGTTTGCCCCAAATCACTGTCTTTGGAGTCAACAATGATTTGGTTGAAATTCCCACCAAACTAATCGATGCTCGAAATCACGGTGATGATGTTTATGTCATCAAAAACTCATCAAAAAACATATTTACTCCCTCTTTCCTCTCCCAGTTAAATTTAATTTCATCCTACCCCAAATCCGATAATTCGGCTATTTACCTTTACCAACTAAAATGAGATACCAATCCAAAATACTCTTGGCCTTATTTGTACTAATAGTTCCGACTTTTTTCTTTTTCTTGCGCCCCAATCAATACTGGAACATGCACGATGATATGCAAATTATTCGTCAATTAGAAATGGAAAAATGCCTATATGATGGTCAAATACCCTGTCGCTGGTCGCCCGACCTTGGTTTTGGCTATGGCTACCCGCTATTTAATTTTTACCCACCTTTACCCTATTTTATCGGCCAAATTTTTAGAACTATTGGTTTTTCTTTTGTGGTTACAGTCAAACTAACCGCCATTCTCCAAATTATTTTATCGGCTGGTGCTATGTATTTACTTGGCTTGGCTCTATTTGGTCCTGTTGGGGGATTTATCTCGGCTGTCTTTTATGCCTATGCTCCCTATCGAGCCGTCAACATTTATGTTCGTGGAGCGATGAACGAAGCTTGGGCTTCCGTCTTTTTTCCCTTGATTTTTTATTTTTCTCGAAATTTAATCCTCGACAAAAAATTTAATTACAAAACATTTATTTTTTTATCACTTTCCATTTCCGGTCTCCTTCTTTCTCACAACCCCATGGCTTTAACCTTTATTCCCTTTGTTGGTGTTTGGTGTTTATTTTGGCTAATAAATCAAACCAATAAATTAAAAAAAATATTATTACTAACCAGTGGTGGTCTATTAGGTTTAGCCACCACCTCTTTCTACACTATCCCCGTTTTACTCGAGTCAAAATTAGTTCAGATCGAGTCAATGTTTGTCAATTATTATCATTACTCAGTCCATTTCGTCTCCTTAAAACAACTATTCATCAGTAATTTTTGGGGTGACGGTCCCAGTGTTTGGGGTATCAACGATGGCATGCCATTTATGATTGGTTACCTCCATTGGATTATTCCCTTATTACTTATATTTTATTCCTTATATTCTCTCTTCA
Organism: Candidatus Shapirobacteria bacterium; assembly: GCA_009885205.1. GTDB lineage: Bacteria > Patescibacteriota > Microgenomatia > UBA12405 > UBA12405 > UBA12158. Next base: position 8,922 of record VFLE01000080.1, read on the forward strand.
AAAAATCAAATCAAGGTATTGCCAAAGTTACCTTACTCCTGGGATTAATTGGTTTTTTTGCTGCTTTTATGACCCACCAAAAGAGTGGTCTTCTTTGGCTTTACCTCACCCCCATTCAAAAAATCCAATTTCCTTGGCGCTTCCTTTCACATTCTTCCTTTTTATTAGCCATTTGTGCTGGTTCTTTTGGAGTTTATTTCAAAAATAAGTGGTTAATTAGCTCAATTATTATTATTACTATAATTATAAACTGGCCTCATTACACTCCCATCACTTACGGCCCTATTGCCGACAGTCAAAAATTGTCCGGTCTAGCCTGGCAAAACCAAATCACTTCTGGAATTTATGATTATCTTCCCAAAACCGCTTCCACTGCTGCCAAAACTGCCGCCTTACCAATTATTGATAATATCAATATTGCTTCCCCAGATTATACCGTTACTGGTCTAAAAACTGGCACCGACTGGACATTTTTTAATTTAAATTTAACCCAAAATGCCACCATTATTTTATCACGTCTCGCCTATCCTGGTTTTACTATTACTGATTTTGGTAAAAATATCACTTATAAAATTGAACCAGAATTAGGTCGTTTTCAAATCGATCTACCAGCTGGCAATCATCAAATTTATTTAAAGTTACACAATACTCCCAACAGAACCATTAGCAACATTATTTCTCTTATGGCTATTGCTTTTATTTTATTTTCTTTATTTTCCTCTTATGGACGAACAACAAATTACCGATCTAAAAAATAAAACGACCGTTTCAATTATTTTTCTTTCTCTCCGTAATTTTGGTATCCAAGGTATTTCTATTTTTGGTTTTTTCTTACTAACTATTTTGTTGGGTCGGGCCGACGTTGGTTTGTTTGCCATTGTGGCCGAATCAGTCGGTATATTAGGTTATTTTTCTGATGTTGGTCTCGCCTCGGCCCTAATTCAACAAAAAGAAACTCCCAGTCGTTCCGAATTGCAAACAACTTTTGCCATCCAACAATCATTGGTAATAATTGCCCTAATAATTGTTGCTATCGTCTATCCTCAAATTAGTTTGGCCAAATCCTACGGCCCCAAAGAATTATGGATTTTAATTTCTCTTTGTTTTTCTTTTGCCTTGGCTTCACTCAAAACTATTCCCTCTATCCAACTCGAGCGTCAACTAAATTTTAAATTACTCTCGACTATCGATATTATTGAAAATACTACTTTTTATTTTTTTGCTGTTTTGTTTGCCTTTCTTGGTTTTGGAGTTTACGCCTATGCTATTGCCACATTTATTCGAAGTTTATTTGGCATAATCGTCATTTATTATTTTAGCCCCTGGCCAATCGGTCTTTCTTTTTCACCAGATTCCGCTAAGCGTCTTTTTAAATATGGTATCCCATTTCAATTTAATTCTTTTATTGCCGTCGCCAAAGATCGACTCTCCAATTTATTAGTTGCCGGTATTATTGGTCGCGATTCTTTTGCTATTTTAGCCTGGGCTCAAAAAGGCCCTCGTCTACCTCTCAGTTTTATGGATGCTATTATGCGGGTTACTTTCCCGACTTTTTCTCGTATCCAAGATCAGACTGAATTTCTCCGTCGCTCAATCGAAAAAAGTATTTATTTTATCGCTCTTTTTGTTTTCCCTACCCTTGCGGGTATCTCTCTTATCGCCCCCGATGTTATTAATCTTATCCCCAAATATTCTCAGTGGTTGCCTGCCCTTATTCCCATGTATCTTTTTACCATCAATGCTGGCATTGCCTCGGTTACTACTCCATTGACCAATGCCTTTAACGCTGTTGGCAAAATTAGTATTACTACTAAATTAATGATTATGTGGACAGTTTTAACTTGGATATTTTATCCTATATTAAGCCTAAAGTTTGGTTATATTGGTACTGCTGTGGCTACTCTCATTGTCGGTTCCAGTTCAATTATTGTTTGGATTGTGGCTCAAAAAGTGTTTTCGGTCAATGTTTTTAAAGTAATTCTTCATCCCTTTGTGGCTACTTTACTTATGACTATTTCGCTTTGGTCAATTAATTTGATCCATCTAAACTCTTTTATAAATATTTTTGCCAAAATAGTTGTTGGCATCGTCATCTATCTTGGTTACTCTCTTTATTTTTCCAAAAACGAAATAAGTTGGTTTTTAAAGCAAACAAAATGGCTAAAAAAACAATCATAATTATCGTTTTTTTGTTTTGTCTGGTTGCCCAAGTTATCCCCGTCATTCGCAGTGGCACTAGTATTGGCAATGGTCTTGGTTTTTGGGGACCAAATGGTCACGATGGGGTTTGGCATTTGGCGCTTATTAATCAAATAAGTAATCCACTCGTTATAAATATGCCTATATTTTCGGGGGAAATTCTCCAAAATTATCATCCATTTTTTGATATCTTTATCGCCTATATATCAAAAATTACCACTATTCCTTCGTCATATCTGCTTTTCCAGATATTTCCTATTTTGTCTGCTTTTTTTTATTTATTTTTTAGTTTTAAAATCGGTAAACTAATCACCAAATCGGTTAAAGGCGGCCTAATTTTGATGTTTTTAAATACCATTAACACCTCTTTTGGTTGGGTTATAAATTATTTTAAAAATAATAATTTCGAAGGTGAGTCTCTGTTTTGGTCCATGCAAAGTCCCAGCAACCAGCTCAACCCTCCATTTATTTTATCTTTAGTTTTACTATTGGCTTTAATTTATATCCTTCTTTCTAAAAAAAATATTTATTGGTGTTTGCCAATTTTAGTTTTCTTACCGGTAATCAAAGCTTATTCTGCCATACCTGCTTACTTACTTTTTTTATTTTACGTTATTAAAAATAAAAAACATCTCAAGATTTTTATAGTTTCCTTACTCTTATCTACACTTTTATTTTTTCAATTTAACAAAAATTCTTCCTCTCTTTTAATTTGGCAACCATTTTGGTTTGTTCGCTCGTTGTTCGAATCGACCGACAAGCTCTATTTCCCTCGTTTTACCTCTTTGGCCCACTCCACCATCTTAAAACAGATTATTTTTTATACCATTGGCATTCCTATTTTTTTAATCGGCAACTTTGCCTTTAGATTATTATCATTCAAAAAAATACTCCCTAAATCATGGTTTTCTTTATCTTTATATTTTTCTATAATATTATTATCTTTAATTCCTCTATTTTTTATTCAATCAGGCACTAGCTGGAATACAATTCAATTTCTTTATTATGCCATATTTTTACTAAATATTCCCTTAGCCTCCTATTTGTCAAAAACAAATATTTTATTACCCATTTTTATTATTGTTCTCCAATTATTTCCTCTTTTTGCCTCTTTTCCCCAATATTTAGGCAAAGTTCCTCCAGCATTTCTTCCCAATAGCGAAATTGATTGTTTAAATTATCTCAAAAATCAATCCCCGTCAATCATTCTCACTTATCCTTATGATAATTATTTAAAAAATAAATTAACTACCCCATTACCCTTATATGCCTACACCACTACTTCTTATGTTTCCGCCTATTCAAAACAGATTACCTATCTTGAAGACGAGATGAATTTATCTAACTCTGGATATGATTGGCAAACTAGACGTAAAAATTCGGAGAAATTTTTTAAACAAGAAAACGAATTTCAGGATAGGGGATTTTTACTTAACCACCAAATTGATTATGTTTATTTAACCACCAGTCAAAAAAATATTACCAAACTAGATTTAAATAAATTATCTATCAAATCTGTTTACCAAAATTCAGATTGTGAAGTATACCAAGTCATAAAATGATAAAATAGACCTATGAAACCTTTAATTTCGGCTGTCATCAACGTCATCAACGAAGCAAATAGTTTAAATAAATGCCTTCATTCTTTAAAAAACTTCGCCGATGAAATAATTGTCGTTGACATGGAGTCCACCGATAACAGCATTGAGGTTGCCAAAAAATATGGAGCCAAAGTATTTTCTTTCAAAGCCATGAAATATGTCGAACCCGCCCGCAATTTTGCTATTTCCAAAGCCACGGGCAAGTGGATTATTTTGCTTGATCCTGACGAATTTCTTCCCAAGACTTTAAAACACGAATTAAAACGAATTACTCTCCGCCACAACGTTGACTATGTCAAAATTCCCCGCAAAAATATTATTTTTGGCAAATGGTTTCACAATTCTCGAACCTGGCCCGACTATTTAATTCGTTTTTTCAAAAAAGGTTCTGTTATCTGGAACAAAGAAATTCACAGTCAACCCCAAACCAAGGGCAATGGTATTACCCTTCTTGACTCAGAGAAACTAGCTATCCGCCATAATCACTATAATTCTGTCACCGAATTTATCATTCGGGCCTTGCGTTACAGCACTATCCAAGCCGAAGAATTGTTCAAAGACGAGACCAAACTAAAAATGAGTGACTTTATTTTAAAACCAGTCCAAGAATTTAACAGTCGTTTCTTTTTTGCCCAAGGTTACAAAGATGGTTTACATGGTCTAATTTTTTCTCTCCTCCAGTCCTTTTCTATTTTTCTAATTTATTGCAAATTGTGGGAAAAACAAGGATCAACCGAAAAAATTGTCTCCAAGGACTCTTTTGTCTCGGCTAGTCTTGAAGCTAGCTACGAATATACCTATTGGTTTACCAAATATTTCAAAGAAGAATATACCAAAAACATTTTCAAAAACAGTATTTTAAAATTAAAACTAATTATAAATCGTCTTACCAAAAATTTTTAATGCCCAAAATCGCCATTGTCGTTCTTAATTGGAATCAACCTGCTCTCACCATCTCCACCATCAAT
>VFLE01000027.1 GCA_009885205.1 Candidatus Shapirobacteria bacterium
AAAAGGAGGGATCTTAAGGGAACCTTGGTTCCCTTAACCCTTAACCCTTAACCCTTGAAAAGGAGGGATCTTAAGGGAACCTTGGTTCCCTTAAAGGGTATCAAAATCCAAAATAACAGGATCATCCATTTTCAAAGAAGGTGAAGATGCGTCTAGATCCAAAATATCCAACCCAGACAAATCTAAATTATCGGAGTGGATTCGAATTTTATCTTCATCCGAATCTTGTTCTTCTTCTAATTTACGCTGTATGGCGCGAGATGTACTGATCTCTTCAAGTCGCTCAATGGTCTTGGGTGCGTTTACTTCTTCCACATTATTATCGTCATTTAATACGCTATCAATATCATTAAACGTCAACCGAGTAACGACCTTTTCTTCGTCGATATTTTGCACAGAAGGAACGATAGATGGCGGAACTGATTCTTCTTCTCCGGATTTCTCCTTCTCTTCTGCTTTCTTTTCTTCTTCTGATCCCGACTCGATAATTGGTTCTTTCATTTGTTCGATAAACGTCTCTTCTTCTTGTTCAACACTTTCGTCCATATAGGCACGAATGATGGCTTCCGTCGGAATACTCTCGCGAATTGCGGTTAAAATGCATTCTTGGACAATCGTTTCCAACTCACGCCCGTTCTTTTGAATCTGCAGAGGACTTATATTTTTTTCAAAGAGGTATACATTGGAATATATCTTACGTGCCACATGAATATATACTTTGTGGATGAAATGATCTAATTTCGGTATGGAGATGTCGATTTTTTTCTGTTTATTTCCAACACGTATACAGGTAAGCACTTTTAATTGAATAATATGAACACATGTAATCAAATCTTCTAAATAATTACATCCACTCCGTTCAATAATTCTTCGGCGTTCTTCTTCCACAATGACAGAATTCCATTTATGAACACGAGACAAAAGGTTCTGGAAAGTCATCAAATATTTCCCAATTTCGTCAGTGTCGGCGCACATTTTCCAAGCCTCGTTGAAAATAGATTTCACCCCTTCGATGACGAGAGGCGAAAAAATACTCACTAAGCGTCCACACCACTCGTTTCTAGATTCATGTAAATTGGAAATGACAAAATCGTCCATATTGATATACTATATCAAATACACAAAATTCTTTATTTTAACGATTCCCCCCTAACCCCTATC
>VFLE01000207.1 GCA_009885205.1 Candidatus Shapirobacteria bacterium
CATAGTATTCTGCTTCTGCTGAACTCAGTGCCACACTTGATTGTTTACTTGATCCAAAGCATATTGGACCGCCAAATGCACTGATAATAAATCCACTTGTAGACTTACGGGATGAATTTACATCAGTAGCCCAATCACTATCAACATATGCATCTAACTCAATTTCCCTATTACCATCGAAACACAATCCCATATTCATTGTACCTTTAAGATACCGCAAAATCCTCTTTCCAGCATTCCAATGTATTTCCTTGGGATGTTCTACATTCCTAGCTAATTGTCCTACAGCATATGCAATATCAGGCCTCGTATGCGTACTTAAATAAAGTAAGCTTCCAATTAACTTCCTGTAATCGCCTTCAAAATCTTTCATATCACTTGTAATAGGTATTTGGTGAAACTTTTCCTCCATAGGTGTAGTACATGAATTACAATCACTCATCATAAATCTTTCCAATACATTTCCAATGTAAGCACTTTGACTGACATAAATCTTTTTGCTATTTTTGTCACGAGTGATGTGCATACCTAACAGGAACGTTACCTCGCCCAGTATTGACATTTTGAAGATTTCGCTTAACTTTGTTTCAATCTTACATACTTCAGCATAATCAGCTCCTGTTAATAATAAGTCATCCACGTAGACCAGAAGGATGATGATGCCATGATCTTTCTTTCTAATGTAACAGCATGGATCACTAACTAGTGGTACGAATCCAATGTCCTTTAACGTTCCATCTAGCTTCTTGTTGAATACTCTTGGAGCTTGCTTTGTACCATATAATGATTTGACCAATTTTACAACTGGAGATGTTATATCCATTGCTTCTGGTGGAAAATCAGTAGCATCTGGATGCGCAGCCAGCCATTCAAAGATTGGGGGCATTTTCATATAAAGATCATCTCCTTCATCAAGCTCTGAGGTAATGAATGCAGTTTGCACGTCCATCTGCAGTGTTCGCCATCCATGATGAGCTATTAGTCCTAACACAAAGAATATTGTTGAGATTTTTACTACTGGAGCAAATGTTTCAAAATAATCAACTCCTTCCACTTGACTGTAACCCTTAAAAACTAATCTAGTCTTTCTTTTTACAAGCTCCATCTTTTCATTGTACTTGTTCTTCAATAAGAATTTGTAACCAATTGCTTTCCTACCAGCTGGAACTTTGTCGATAGTTACCCAAGTTCCATTTACAACATGAGCCTTCATCTCGTCCAAGATACTCTTCCTCCAACTCTCATCCTTAATTGCATGTTTTAATTCTGTTGGAACATTTTCATCAACATTTGTATGAAATGCTACAAAAGGACCATGATCAATACTTTTCTGTGCTCGACCAGATTGTCTTCTTCCACTAACATTTGCATCCTCAACAGATTCATCATCCGCATCTTCCACAACATCCGCATGTGTTGCTGCACTTTCTTCATCACTTGCGATGTCTTCATTTGAGTTACCAATATAAACATCTTCTAATGGTTCAAGAGCATTTGTTGAATCAATGGGTTCTTCTTCTGCTGCACTTTCATCATTATCATTAGAATCATCGGAGAAATTTCCTGAATATTCTTCTAAATCAATATCTTCATCATCAGACTGTAATTCCAGGAATCTGTTGCTCTTTGACCTTTCCAATGCAATCATATCCTTATAATATATATTGTCCACAAACTTAACGTGTCTGCGTGCTATTATCTTACCAGTCTTCAGAATTAATACCTTATAACCTTTAGCTTCTTCTGCATACCCAAGTAGCACAGCTCTTTCTGCTCTTGGAGTTGGAAACTGAGTTTTCCGGAAGGAGTTCTGAATAGTGCCGGGATATATATACGAGCATTGAACTCATAAATATTGAACGTATAGTGTACCGGTAG
>VFLE01000062.1 GCA_009885205.1 Candidatus Shapirobacteria bacterium
AACTTCTTCGTGGTCAATGACCGATAAAGAGATGAATACTGCCCCAAAGGGGCGGTATCAAATCGTCAGCGGTTTAAATACTATAAAAACACCACAACAAATTTTGGAACATTGGACGATACATGGTATAAAAAAACGTGCGATTATACCGGACAATGAAATTGTACAATATTTATGTATTTATCAGGAATTAAAGGGACAATTGAATATAGACGAATTCTTGGATGATAAATTTGAAAATGCAATCGAACCAACTTTTTTAGAAAAAGATAATATTTTATTTCATTCTTATCCAAATTTATTTCATAAATATTTGCTTCATTTGAGAAATCCATATGATAATTTTTTGTATATAGCAACTCAGTCAAAAGCAATAAAAAAAACAAATATTTGTGCGATCCACTGTTATAACTTGAACAAGTTTGTTTTATATTTTGGCGAATATATCGCGCAAATAAACGAGTATTTTGATATATTGGTAACTTATTGTATAGACAATGAAAATGTTCGAAAAAAATATAATTACACATTTATTTCGATGCAAAATCGTGGTATGGATATTGGCGGGAAATTTATAGCAGTTGATTATTTGAAAGAATCTAAAATAAACTATGAGTATATATTTTTTATACACTCCAAATTAGATAACACGAGACGTCAAGCATGCATTCTTCCATTTATTTCTAATATGTTATCTGTTTGCAATTTTATAAAGTATAATAAATCAATCGGCGGGTTTTTTCCACCAACGTTGCAATTTGCGAGATATGATTTGACCAAAACGACGAAACGATTGAAGCACATTGTAGACGGAAATCTAGAAAAAGAAATTGGCTGGGATGTAAACAAAATGTATATAAACGAAATGTATAATTATTTAGGAATTAAAGACGATACGTATATTTTTACCGAGGGGAATTATTATATTTTGCATAAAGACGTTGCCGAATCTATTTTTGGTGATAAATTCATATATAATATTTTGAATACAACAACCAGTTTTGATTACAACTGGGTAAACCAATATTACAAAGTAAACGATGTCTACAAAAATGTTTATATACAATACAAAAAGAATAAATGGTTTGGCAATAATATGGATTCGCAATATGGACAAAATAATGGATTAGCGGACGGAATGTTGGAGCATATTTATGAACGAATTATTATACCGAATATATTGAGACAAAACCGAACCATAAAGATATTGAATGGGAATAGTTTTATAGAAAATATAGAATCCTATTTAAACCAACGAAGAATTGAATCCGCCCCCGCGGATTTAACTTCTTCGCGGTCAATGACCGATAAAGAGATGAATACCGCCCCAGAG
>VFLE01000214.1 GCA_009885205.1 Candidatus Shapirobacteria bacterium
AAATAACATAAAATAAAAATAATATATATCCATTTTCTTTTAATCAACAACATCCACCACGAAAGCAAATAAGGAAATGACCAAAAGACAGCAAAAAAATATTTAGCTATATTATTCACCAACCCTTCCCCAAACCTCAAAGTAAATTGAGCTATTACTGGCCACAATAAAATTTCTTGCCAATTCTGTGGTCCCCACCGAGTATCCTTAAAACTAACTAGTGAATAAAAAGGGGATTTGAAAAAACTATTATACAAAAACGAAATCGGATTACCAGTATTGACGTATGATGCTCCAAAAAATATAAATATTAACAATAAAAATAACAATATCCACAGCCAGCTAATTTCTTTTCTTTTTTGCCAAACCAAATACAAAAACAACGGCATTAACACTATCCCCGCCGACTGCTTGATAATCATCGACAGCAATCCCACAATTACCCCCATCGTCCGATTACCTCTTCTAGTTACCAATTGATAAAACATCTCCATTCCCAAAACCAGAGTCAAAAAATCAACCATAAAAGTGGTGTGGGTAGCCATCAAATGGGGTACAAAAAATATATACAAGAAAATAATATCCCACCATATTTTTTTGTTTTTATTTTTTTCAACCGACTTTAATCGTAAATTAATCGAAGCATACCAACCAATCAACAATACCCCATTAATCAACAAACTTAACCTAAATCCAAAAATATTTAATAAAAGGGGATACCCCAACTGTGCCACAGGATATAGATATGTAGCAAAATCTAATGGCAAAAAATTAATTGCCTGCCAAATATTTCTCGCATATCCCCCAACATCTAAATGAAAAGCAAAATCATCATAAACCGGGTAATAAATCGGAAAACGACTCAACAATACTGTCCACAACGGTACTGTCCACCACCAATCAATCAAATTAAATTTAACCTGCTTATCATTGTTGTTTCTCCATAAAATACACCAAATTATTACCCAAAAAAACACTAATCCCGATTCAAAAAAAACACTTTTGTTAAAAATAGAAATCCAGGCTAGCATTATTACTCCCGCCAGCAAAAAACTGATATATGTCAGTCTAAGCATATATTGTCCTCATAATATCATTTTATCTTACTTATCCTTCTAATCACAACAATATCACCACCAACCAAAATTGGATGATCTACATCATACCCACTATCCTTCATTCTCAATGACAAATAATCGTCAATTTTTTTAGTCTCCTCCACTCCCAAATAAGAAAATATTCCATAGTATTTTGGTGGTTTAGACTTTATGTCTCTTACCCACACCACCACATAGTCAGCATCATCCATCCCAAGTGGATAATAATATATCTTTCTATTTCCATAAAGTGGTGGAAACAAGTATTCAGGCGCAGAAACTATTGACCCTTCCGGAATCGAATCTCTTAATTTTTGATGAATAGTCAAAGTTTGCACCAAACCACTACTTTCTTTTCGTGAATCAGATAACTCATTTACAGCATAAAATATAATATTATTTCGTAACATTGATTTTTTAAATGTCAATTTATCTAAACTATCAACATAAGGATATATGGCCGCATAAAATATCGCCCCGACTACCACTATCAAAGAAAGTACCCACCAATTACTCTTAAGTTTTTTCAATAAATTAACATAACCATCAGAAATTGCAAAAACTAAAAATGGAAAATACATTGAATGATAATGAGTTGACCAACCAGTCTTCTCTGCTCCACCCACACTACCAAATACATTTGGTAACATCATAACCATTGCAATTAACATCCACTTCCACGACCAAATGCCCAGTAGTAACACCGGTATATTAAAGAACAAAAATACCAACAAATTATCAAAAAAGACAGAATTGGTTCTAATCGTAGCATAAAAACCAATAATTCGATCCCAATTCAAAAACGACGAATAATAACTATTATTGATATATATCTTAGTGATATAAAAAAAATAACATATCAACAAAATCGCTAAACTTAGTTGCCAAAATCTTCGTTTCCGATCCAGCGAACCCCAATTCAAAACCGTATATCCAATCAAAAAAATTGCCGTTATCATCCAAATTCTCTCAATCATAGTCAGCAACAGTAATAGTAATACTATTTGATGCCACAACTTTACCTTCTTATTAACTACCACCAAAATCAATAAAAAACCAAGTGTCAAGAAAAGTTTATCGGTGTAGAACTGACCCCTGATCGAGTAATTCCACACTGGATGTGCCATTACCAACAAACATAGTGGTAAAGAACGCACTATAGACAATTTACTCTTTCTTAAAAACCAATAAACTAAAACTATCAGTCCAACATAAGACGATGCCGTCATAATACTCCACAACCAATCGGCAGATATTATCTTTGTTAAAAAAGAAATTAAAAAATAAAAAAGAATAAAATGCCATTTCAAAATGTCTCGATAAATAAAATCCTTACTGTAATAATCTGTTGCTGGTAAACTTACATTCTTAAAATCTTCCACTTTTTTAACAACAAAAGCTTGAATCATTATATAATCCAAAATAGTTCCACTTATTGGACTGACAACCTCACCATATTTAGCCACATTATCAGTAATGTCAACTTGTATGGCATCATCACCTTGCCCTCTTTGCCATCTCAACTGTGACCAAAACACCAGTATCACCAATAGTACCGCAGCAAAAATAACTACTACTACTTTTTCCCACCGTTTCATTTTAAAATAATAACATAGTCTATCCATCTTCACCTCAATCAATTACGACATCACCTTTATCCATAAAAACAATCCTCATTATTTCACAACATTATTATCTTGATTGTTACGACTCACTGTTCACGACAAAACTGTTCCGTTTTTTTTCAAATAAATTCATTTCTCCGCCACAAACAAGTGGTTTAGACCCCACTGTGTCCAAAAATACTTCTTAACAACTTTTCCGTAACCTGTTTTTACCAACAAGCCTCTTATCTCATCATCTACAAGATAATACTTTTCATCATGATCCATTCCTCTCTCTCCATCAACATCGAATTTTGTTTTCAGTAGTTTGTCATAAAACCAAACTAATTTATGTACTGCAACTTCAGCTACTGGGTTACCCATAGTTACAATCAATTTTCCTCCTTTTTTAAGAATACGACATAATTCAGATAATTCTTTAACTCGTATTCTTTTTGGTATATGATTTATGTTAGCAATTAAAGTAATAGTATCAAATTCTTCGTTCTTATACGGCAATTTAGTCATATCTAAAAATATATCTTTCTTCGTTAAACCGTCATACATAAAAACATCAATCCCTACCCCATGATCTACAAACTCATTAATAAACCGATTATTTCTTCCGCAACCCACATCTAGACATCTACCCGTTACTTCTTTTGACACATAATCATATCTTTCCGTCTGCAATGAAGACAATCCATATTTATCAACTTCAAACAATGTCACTGCTCTAAAAGGAAAAAATATCATATCTTTAAATTTTTGCCAACTACTTCTCATACTTCAAAATACCAAATAGGTAACTTAAGTAGTATTAATATTGCATCCCATAAACTAATTCCATGTTTCTTTCCCAAATATATTGTTTCAATCTTAATCTCCTTAAATGGGATCTGTCTTCTGCCAACCTTAGCCGCCATTTCCGTTTCTATTCCATAGCGGTTTGAAGACCACAATATTTTCCCGTAAACTTTTCTTTTAAAACCTAGAAAACCGCAAAAAAGATCCCTTTTTTTAATACCAAACATCAATCTAATCAGTCTTAATGTCAAAATATTAAACAGCCTCCTCATAAATGGCATTTTATTGTCAATTTCTCGATATCCAAAAACAATCTCGTTTGTTTTCAAGGACTTCTCAAATTCTATTAACATTCTCGGGTCATGTTGGCCATCAGCATCAATAAAAATCACCGCCTGGGCTCCCTGTCGCCATGATTCTTCAGCGCCAGTTCGCATCGCCGCTCCTTTACCATAATTAACCTCATGATTCATTAAGGTTACTTTCTCGTTCTTAGAAAAGTTTTTCTTCAACAATTCCATCGTACTGTCAGTTGAACCGTCATTTACCACCACCACTTGTCTATCACTAAACCGTAAAATTCCATTTACAGTTTCTACGGACCTCTTGTTATCATTATAGACAGGCATCACAATAAATATTTTCATAATCTCACTTAACACTATAAACTATCGTTCAAATAATGTAAATTATTATTTATAATGAATATACAAAAACCAATTACTGTTTCCATAGTCATAACCACTTATAACGAAGAATCAAAAATTGGACAAGATATTGAGGCTATCAAAGAATTTATTGATGAATTCAAAAAACCCGTCGAATTAATCATTACTTACGATCGAAGTACCGATAGGACGGTTGAAATTATCAAAACCAAACAAAAAAAATATCCCTGGGTTAAACTAATTCACATAAAGGGCAAGGTTTTTGGAAAAGGTATTGGCTTAAAAACCGGAATAGAAGCTGCTATCGGAAAATACATTATGTTTACCGATGCTGGTCTATGTGTACCGTATAAATATACAATTGATGGTATTAATAAACTAAAAGACGGTTACGATTGTGCTCTAGCCACTAGAGCCAGTAAAAAAAGCTCGATTACTAAAAAACAACCACTATATCGACAAATTGGCTCAAGAATTTTTAGTCTAATTATTCGAAACCTATTGGGAATACCCCGAAATATCAAAGACACTCAATGTGGTTTTAAAATTTACAAAAATGAAGTCGCCAAGAAATTATTTGGAGAACTTCAAACTAATGGCTTTATGTTTGACACAGAAATAATTCTTCGTGCTAAAAAAGCCAAATATAAAATGGCTACCTTTCCAGTCGAGTGGAAAAGCGATGATGACACTAAATTTAAACCAATCTCCGGCTCTCTGACAATCATCAAAGACCTAATAAACATGAAATTGAGATACAATCTTTAGATCTTTTTCCCTAAAAATAACACACTCGTCCCCAAAACAGGTTCTATTCTTTTTTCAATTTGTAAAATAAAATTTAACAACATATTATTATTTGATTTAGCCACTGGATAACTTTTTTTGATAAATTTACTAACCATCAATGCCACAGGTATCAAAAAAAATCCAAAATATCTTAGTTTTTTAACCGCTACATTTTTAGGTACTATTTTTCTAAAACTTTCAAGTGAATATCTCCGATAATGCCCCAACTTTACATCATGAAAACCAAATAAATACTGTCCCGCTGGAATTGTACAAATCACCATACCTCCAACTTTTACATGCAAAACCAAACTCTTAAAAGCAAATTTATCATCTTCTATATGTTCCAATACGTCAGTAGCCATTACTACATCGTAAGACTTGTTATCACTAAATTTTTCAATACTCGATATCTCAAATCGCAAATTCTTATAACCCAACTTTTCTCTGTTTTTCTTGGCCAACTCAATGTAATCAGTATCCATATCTATCCCCACCACCTCGTAACCATGACTAGCTAATATAAATGAAAATTCCCCAGATCCACAGCCAGCATTCAAAATTGTTTTGACTTTTTCTTTTTTCAACCATTCCAATATTACCTCATACTTTGCCTTAGCATAGGGATCTTGAGACCTAATCAACAAATCATCATACTGATACTTATTTACTAACTTACTTTTATTCATACAAACAGAATAACATTATTTTCCCATATCCAACCACGCCTGATCAAAATCGACCACCGTTTTACTGGTCATTGCATCAGTTAGCATTGCTTCTAAAACATTTGGAGTGATGGTCACAATGTGTGCACCCGAAGCTAAGGCCTCACCTGCTTGACGTACAGAACGAATACTCCCAATAATAATCTTTGGATTTTGCCAACCATTACACTCCAATAAATCCAAAGTTGCTCTAACAATTTTAGCTGGGTGAGAATTAATATCATGGTCAACTCCTAACAGCTTATCCTCTGTTTCCAACCTAGCCACTCGACTATCTAAGCTTCTTGCCCAAAACAAGCTAATGTATGAGTCATCAAAACCATGTGTCGCCTCAGCTGCTATTCGCATTTGTTCATAAGTCATCATAACCGTGACATTAACCGGGATTTGTTCTTTTTGTAAACCAGCAATTACTTCCAATGATTTTAAAGATCCAGGAATTATGGGGACTTTTACTACTACTTTTTCATCAATTGCCCTCAGGCGTCTTGCCTCGGACAACATTTCCGCCACCGATGCTTCGCTCGAAGTCAATTCAACTGAAACCGTTCCGGGTGATACCTCACACATTTTTTTGACCTGAGCATCTAGTTCACTAGCCTTAACCCCATCCTTCATCATAATCATTTGATTGCTAGTCGTTCCTGTCGTAATTCCCAACACGCCCCATTTTTCGATCTCTTCAACATTTGAGCTATCCAAAAATATTTGTCTTTTCATATTCAAAATTATACATCTATCTAGTTACTAAAACTACGCCAAATAAAATCGAAATCACCCCAGCAATCTTTACCCCAGTTATAGGCTCTTTAAACAATAAATATGATGCTACCATAATAAAAACATAAGCCAAACTCATAATTGGTGCGGCTACACTCAACTGAATTTTGTTTAAAATAAATATCCATAAAATAAATCCTAAACCAAACAAACCCAAACCAAAAATTAAAAACCAATTAGTCAAGAACTTAAAATTTATACCATCAACTTTACCTGCACCAATTTTAATTAAAATGTTTGAACAAGTATTCATCAATGCCAACAGCACTACTAGTAAATAATATTTATTCACAGTGTTACATTATCCAAAATATATTTTGCTGTTTTTTTGATTCCATCCTCTATTGACATTGTTAGTTTCCATCCAATTGATTTCAATTTATCATTTGCCAGGTGGACAAATTCATTATCACCCTTCCAGTTACTGGTTTTACCCAACCAATTTTTATTAACATTTTTGTACCCTCCCGCTTCTATAATCCAATCGACAATCTTCTCCACTGTCGTCACTTCATCATGGCCAATGTTATATAAATTAAACTGATCATTTGACTCCGCAATTACTTTAAAAATTGCTTCAACTCCATCTTTGACATACAATGACGATTTTCGTGGTGTTCCGTCAGAATACAACTCTAAACCTGTTGAATTATTCTTTAATTTTTTCAACACATCAAATACGATTCCGTGAGTATATCGCTCACCCGTAAACGATACAAATCGAAAAATATATGACCGCATACCATAATAAGACGCATATGTTCGAATATATGATTCACATGCCGCTTTAGTTGCCCCATACAATGATGTTGGTTCAAAAGGATATGTTTCAGGAGTCGGATGAATCGTCGCATCACCATACACCGACGAGGTTGAAGAAAACATAATATTTTTTACTCCATTTTTGCACATTGCTTCTAGCACATTTTGAGTCATTTCCAAATTTTGTTCATGATCAATCAAGTGATCATTTAAACCCGATCTAACATCAGCATGCGCCGCCAAATGGTAGACAAAATTAATTTCTTTCATTGTCTCATTTAACATATTTACGTCTTTTAAATCAGCTATAACCAATTTAAAATTTCTATCACCAAAATGGTGTTTTACAAATTCTTCCTTACCTGTCGACAAATTATCATAAACCACCACCTTATTTCCTTCCACTAACAATCTATCAACTATATGACTACCAATAAAACCAGCTCCACCGGTTACTAAACACTTCATTTGTTATTTATACTGTAAATCTTATCAATAATATAGTGCACATACCTTGCATCGTTAAGTGCAGCAGGGGAGTAGTCTTTGTTTTTTATTCTGTCAAAAAATATTTTATTTTCTATATTCCATGATAAATCTTCTTCAGGAAACTGAAATTCCTCAACCTCCGGAGGACCCATTTCTGGTTTCATTTTATACAATGTCAAATGTTCTTTTCCATAACTTCGTCCCAAACCATCAATCTGAATCTTGGCATTTTTAAGCATTATTTCAAAACAAAAAACATTCTTCCATTCAACACAAGTCACCGATAATTGAGCAATTAGACCTGCATCATTTTTTAGAGTAAAAAAAGCCACATCTTCCAAAGGAGTATTCCAAAATATAGTCCCTGTAAAACCTGACACCTCATCCATCGGACATCCAAAATAATTTACCAAATCAATTAAATGTGGACCCTGATCAATCAGCTCACCACCACCCGAAATTTCCTGTATAAATCGCCATTCTTTTTCATAACCCAAACGTGCCCCATGTCCATATTTAGCCCGTATAAACATAATTTCCCCAAACTGTTTAGAATCAATTAATTCTTTGGCTTTTAAAATACCGGGGTGATATCGATGATTATAACCAAAAGCAACCACCACTGGATTTTTATTATATTCTGAAATCAATTCTTCAAACTCGGCTAAATTTCTTGCCCCAGGTTTTTCCAACAATACATGCTTACCATTTTTTATCGCTTCTTTTCCAATGGGCACTAACCAATTATGGGTTGTAGCAATAATTATTGCCTCAATCGTTGGGTCAGTAACCACATTCTCCCACCTTGGTTCATAGTGGCAACTAAAATCAATCGCAAATTGTTCCCCTCTGGCAACGTCAACGTCACAAATTACTGTTACTTTTATGTTCCCAGATAAATTCATTGCCCGCTTTCTACCAATCAACCCCGCTCCAATTATGGCAATATTCATAATTAATATCCAGTCCCAACAAATAAAAAATCCTTGTCTTCCCACTCTTTTTTGTTTAAAAAATTTTTAGTATCAAAAACATATTTTTGTTTCATCAATTTTTTTGCAATATTTAAATCAATCTCATTAAATTCAGGCCACTCAGTCATAAGCACAATAGCATCCTTACCAGCAAAAAAATCTTCATAATTACTTGCTATTTTTATATATTCGTAACTATCAATTTTTTCGGAAACTACCGGGTCAAAAGCAACAATTTTACATTTCTCTTTGTTTAATAAATCAGCCAAAGCCAACGACATCGATCGTCTCAAAGTATTTGTCCCAGGCTTATAAGTTAACCCTAATATTCCAACATTTTTATTTTTTAATTCACCCAACTCTCTTTTAATTTTACCAACCAACCATTCGACCCTCTCCGAATTTACCTGATATACCGCATTAAACAACTTCGTTTTATATTTTTGTTTTAAGCCTAAATATTTTAAAGTTTTAATATCTCGACCCAAAGTTGCTCCCGCAAAACCCATTCCTGGGTTAATAGGGGAAAAGGGGGATACTCGTTTATCTGTTTTTAATGCGGACACCACGTCACCCATATTTGCCCCTAATAATTCACACAAATCCGATATTTCACTACTAAACGACACACAAGTTGCCAAATACGAATTCAAAGCATGCTTGACCATTTCTGCACTCTCCCAACCCATTTTTATAAATCGACAATCAAAAATAACAAAATCTTTTTCAAATTTATCCATTAATTCCACTTTATCTGATCCTAAAATTATCCTGTCTGGTTTTAAAAATGTTTCATAAGCTTTACCCAATCTCACATTTTCTGGAAAGTAAATTATATTTTTACTAACTTTTGACATTTTTCTACAAGTACCACAAGGTATTTGACTCGAGATTACAAAAATCGTCTTACTCTCCCCATATTTTTTTATTAACTCAATTGTTTGATTTATCAATGTTGTATCAACAACATCGTTTTCATCGACAGGCAAGTCGTGAGCAATAAAAACATAATCCTTATCTTTAAATACTTTTTTTGTATCAACAAAACTTAAATTTTTATCCAAAAGTTTTGTAATTGTTTCATCCATTTCTGGTTCATATATTGGTGCCTTACCTTTTTTTAAATTATCCAAAACATTATTATCAAAATCACTGGCTTCAACTTCAAAACCCAATTTTGCCAAAGATGTGGCATATACACAACCCAAATGCCATAAACCAAACACCGCAATTTTCAATTTCTTATTTTTCATAAAAAAAATTATTATCAATTCGTCGCAAATTATAAAGACTATTTTTTAAAATATTTTTATCTGACATTGATTCAATCAAATCCCATTTGGCGCTAATTAATTTGCCAGTAATATGATTAGATTTAGTAGATGCTAAAAACATTGCCATTTTCGCCGCTAGCTCCGGACTATCACCACCATTTTCTTTTTGTTTCAACGCCTGATTGTACATATCACTTCCTGCTTTTTCCTCACCATTATTTAGTAACCACTGAGTAAAATAAGTGTTTACCCCTCCTGGTGAAATACAATTAATTTGAATATCTTCACCCTCAACTTCTTTTGCCAATGCTTCGGTGAACCCTACCACCGCCATTTTAGACGCAAAATAGGCCGTAAACCGAGCTAATGGTTTTGATCCCCCTACTCCAGCTCCCGCCAAGTTAATAATTTTTCCCAATCCATTTTTCTTCATTATGGGCAATACTGCCTGACAACAATTAACTGTTCCCATCAAATTTATATTCACTGTTTGTTGCCATTCATCAATATTATTTGTTTCCAACAATCCAATTGGCCCATAAATCCCTGCATTATTTACCAATACGTCAATTTTGCCAAACTTTTTTAAAGTTTTAGCCACTAAACCTTTCACTTCCATAATAATTGACACATCAACTTTTAAACCTAGTGAATTTTTACCTGTAGGATCAACTTCTAAAATAGCCTTATTAACTTCATCAATATTTCTCGAGCAAATTACCACCATAGCTCCCGCATTTATTGCATATTTATATATTGACAACCCTATGCCACGAGCCCCACCTGTAATCAAAAAAACTTTATTTTTCAACACAACCAATCTTAATCATTTATTTTACAAAAGACAAGATTATAATAATTCCATGACTCAAAAATTAAAATTTAATAAAAATCCTGACTTTCAACATCGCGACCGTGCTACGATTATCACTCAAACTCCTATGCGAGTCACCTTAGCCGGAGGCGGAACCGATGTCATGTGGTATAGCCAACTACGAGGAGGAGCCTGGATTAGTGCAGGAATAAACAAATATGTTTTTGTTTTTCTGAATAAAACTGAAGATCAAAATATCATTAAGGCTTCTCATGGTATCGAAGCCACCATGACCAATAACTACAAAGAAATTCCCAATCCCATAATCAAAGAATGTTTAAAAATTACTAAAATTGCCAAGGGTATTGAAATTGCCACTGCCGCTGATGCTTCGGCCAAATCAGGTTTGGGTGGTTCAGGAGCTTTTGAAGTTGGACTTTTACATGCCCTTTATACTTACAAAAGAGAACCTATTTCACAATTAAAACTAGGACAACTAGCCGCCGATATTGAAATCAAAAAATTAAAGCGTCCTGTCGGACCCCAAGACCAATATATTGCTGCCATTGGTGGTATCAACTATTTTGAAATGGATACCAAAGGCAATGTCTCGATTGAACCATTAAATTTATCCATTCATGCCGTTTCCAAATTAGAGAGCAATTTATTATATTTTCGTACCGGCATTCAACGAGATGCCGGCAACGTACTTCAAGATCAAAAAAATAAATTAGATAACGCTCAACAATCGGCTCAATTAATTTCTAGTCTTGATGACATCAAAAGTTTAGGCCAAAAAGCTAAAGAATATTTGTTAAAAAACCACATCGATGATTATGGTCAAACATTGCATGAACATTGGTTAATAAAAAAGAAACTGGCCAATAGTGTTAGTAATCCCCAAATCGATGAATGGTACAATCAAGCCATTAAAGCCGGGGCTCTTGGCGGTAAAATAATGGGGGCTGGGGGAGGGGGTTGGTTTGTATTCTACGTCCCGGACCACAAAGCCACATTTCGCGATAAAATGAATGAAATTGGACTAGAAGAGAGATCAGTCCGATTTGATTGGGAAGGCTCAAAGTTATTGATTAATTTAAGTTAAAGATTTTTCTTCTACAGTTAACTTATAAAATATATCTCATCGATAATTCAAAAATAGTCTGATAGGATGTTTTTATGTCTGATATTTCATCATATGCTCAAAAATTTCTCGCAGGAGCAATTACCATCATTCAACAAATCAATCAACTTGATTACGGTAAAATGATTGAAGAGTTAATAAAGTTAAAAGAGCGACAAGGACGGTTGTTTATCATTGGAGTTGGTGGCAGTGCCGCCAATTGTTCCCATGCTGTCAACGATTTTCGAAAAATATGCAATATTGAAACCTATGCCCCCACCGATAATGTTTCAGAACTCACTGCCAGAACCAACGATGAAGGCTGGGACACGGTTTTTTCCAAATGGCTAGCCACTAGTCGCCTAAATAAAAATGATGCCATCATGGTATTTTCAGTCGGTGGAGGAAATCTCGAAAAAAACATTAGCACCAATATAGTTTCTGCTCTCCAATACGGTCAAGAAATTGGTTGTACTATTTTAGGAATCGTTAGCCGTGATGGTGGTTACACCAAAAAAGTTGCTACCGCCTGTGTTTTAGTTCCCATCATCTCCGATGATACCATTACCCCTTACGCCGAATCATTCCAAGCATTGCTGTGGCATGGAATCGTAAATTATTCGGAACTCAAGGGATAAAAGTTGCTTTTGCTTTTTCTAGCTTTTCTAAATTGCCAATATCTATAAAATAATCATCCGTTTTATAAACTCGAATATTTTGGCCACTGTCAATTATTTTAGAAAAGATATCTTTACCAAAATCAACCGGATTGCTAGACCCAAAATAGTCAAATATATTTTTATTAAAAATATAAAAAGACCCGTTTGACCAAACAAAATCACCAACAATATCTTCTACTTTTGGTCTTTCTTTAAACGAAGTTACCATATTTTTCGAGTCAAAAATAATCATACTCTTGGCGTCTTTACCATATCTTTTATAAGCATTAATGGTCGCAATTGGGTTTATTGTTTTATGCTGTTTTATCATGTCATTAATATTTAGTTTTCTTAAAATATCGGCATAAGTCACAATAAAATCATCATTAATATATTCCCGAGATGCTCTAATCGCACCAGCAGTTCCCAAAGGGCAATTCGAATCTTCATAGGTATAGTGTATATTTACACCAAACTTTTTTCCGTCACCAAAATAGTTAACTATTACTTCGGGCAAATAACATAAAGCCAATATCAAATCAGTTACCCCATTATTTTTTAACAAATTAATTGTATGTTCGAGTATTGGCTTACCCGCCACTTCCACCATCGGTTTAGGTATATGGTCCGTAATTGGTCTAAGTCGTACACCTCGACCACCTGCCACAATTATTGCTTGCATAAAAATATTTTTTCAATTGTTGATAAAGCCTCATCCATCGACAATACTTTATAATCAGGATTTGATTCCATGGCGAATTTAATTTTTTCCGGACTATCCTCATTAAATAAATATAAAATAGTTTTACATCCCGCAGCCTTGCCCGCCATCACATCCCAATCCCTATCTCCCATCATCACACTATTTTTTAAATCTATATCTAGGTCTTTTTCAGCTTGTAACAACATTCCTGGTTTTGGTTTCCTACAATCACAATCAATTTTCAGTTCAGGAACCACTCCGTTTGGATGATGATAACAAATATATTTTTTATCAATATGCACATTCTTATCAAACAATAATTTATCGATTTTATCCTCAATCTCTGTACAAACCTTCATCGTTATTTTACCTTTAGCTACAGCGGGTTGATTTGTTATTTCAACGACCAATATTTTATTTATATTTGACCACCCAATCAATTTTTCAATTCCATTGACCAAACTGACTTCTTCAACCGTCTGAGGGGAATCATATTCATATTTTTCGTTTCTAACCACACAATTTATTATACCGTCTCTATCAAGAAACAAAACCTTTTTCACTTTTTTCTCCCCCTCCACCACAAATGGGATAGTTGTAACAAAATTTTCAATCCGTCTTTTGGAGTAAGGCGGTCATTTTTCTGCTTTAGCTTTTCAGTATGTATTGTCTCCACCGCCAACTTACCTTCACTGTAAACTGGAATTACTGTGCAAATCTTCACCATCAAATATAACATTAATTTCTGGTGTTATAATCATTTAAATATGCCTCGCAAAAAAGCTATCATCACTGGTATCACTGGTCAAGATGGTTCTTATTTAGCCGAATTATTATTGGAAAAAAAATATGAAGTTTATGGATTACTCCGTCGCAACAGCAAACAAAGCTATGGCAATGTCGCCCATCTCCGTCATGAAATAAATTTTTTATCCGGTGATTTAGCCGATCCTGCCTGTATTAGTATGTATGTCAGCAAAATAAAACCAGATGAAATCTACAACCTAGGTGCCCAATCACATGTTGGTGAATCCTGGAGCCAGCCTATTGCCACCGCCGACCAAACTGGTCTAGGGGCACTTCGCATTTTTGAATCCGTCCGTAATGTCAGCCCCAAATCAAAAGTATATCAAGCCAGCACCAGTGAATTGTTCGGTGAAACCAAAATAACTCCACAAAACGAAGACACCCCTATTCATCCTGCCAACCCATATGCCGCCGCCAAAGCTTTGGCTCATTTTGATGCCCAAATTTATAGAAAATCGTTTAACCTTTTTATCTCCACTGGTATTTTATTTAATCACGAATCACCCCGTCGCAGTCCTGATTTTGTTACCCGCAAAGTCTCCCTAGCCGTAGCCGCTATCAAACTAGGTCTTAAAGGCACTCGTATTCCAATTGCTGAAGGTGGCCTACCAGTTATTGACAGCAACAATAAATTACAACTTGGCAACTTAGACGCCAAAAGAGATTGGGGATTTGCCGGTGATTATGTACAGGCTATGTGGCAAATTATGCAACTTAATCATCCCGATGACTTTGTCGTTGCCACCGGTGAAATTCACACCATCAAAGAACTGTGTGATGAAGCATTTTCTCTGGTTAACCTTAACCTGGCAAGACTATGTCATTATCAATCCCCAATGGGTAAGACCGACCGAAACTGGTCCGTTAGTTGGAGACTCAAATAAACTCCAAAAAGCCACCGGCTGGAAAGCTAAAACAAAATTTAAAGCCCTTGTCAAAATGATGGTTGAAGCCGATATGGCCTTACTTCGTTAGTTTTACTTTAAAAAAATGTCAACACTCCACCAATCAAAGAACTCAATATTCCCAATATTCCATTAAAAGTTGATACCACCAAAATTTTATCGGCTGGCAACCCCAGTGTCGAAAAGAAATAAACAAACAATGTTTCTCTGGCTCCAAACCCGGCCACTGATATTGGTAAAACCAAAATCAAAGCTATAATTGGCATAAAAATTAAAACATCAAGCAATTTTAAGTCAAGTCCAAAAATTAAGGCGATAATCCAAGTCGTCGCCATCCACAATGGCTCGGACACCAAACACAAAACAAAAACCCAAATCAAATCCATCTTGGATGCCCTTCGCAACAAACCCACAATTTCCGCTAATTTTTCGAATTTTTTAAATTTATTTATTATATTCTCAAAATCTATTAAAAATGCCAAAACGTAAAAAACCACCAATCCCATATTTAATAAAATAAAAACCATCCATAAATAACTCGGGAAAGTGTAACCATAAAACCAACCAACCACCAGCGACACCAAAGCTACAAAGCACAAAGCAGTAAAACCAATGACTCTATCAAGTAGTACACTACCCACAAATCGTGTCTTTGAAATATCGGGATATTTTTTTAATAATGTCGTCCACTTGATCAAATCACCTGCAAAAGGAGTGGGGAAAAACAATCCATAAAAACCACCCAAATATACTGCTTTTGTAAACGCCAAAATATCTTTAAATGTTACCTTATCAAGCACCAAAATCGCCCAGCGCCAACCACTTGCCAACATTATGGGAAATAAATATAACAACAATGCCGGTATCACCCACCACGGTACCGAAATAATATCTTTACCCAAGGCAACAACATTTACTTTTTGAAAAGCAAAAAATAGCAAAATAATCGAAAATAAGTATCGGGTAATTTTTGACGTCAAAATTTTTTTCCACATATATTCATCTATAATATACTAAAATGGCCAAAATATTACTAATTACTCACGTTCAACCACCAGCCATCGATGGTGGGTCTCGAGTTATCGTCAAAGTGGGCGAATATCTAAAAAAAGCTGGTCATCAGACATTAATAATCTCGAGTAATTGTTTTTCAACCGACGATTTTACCAAACCTCATCGTCCTACCGCTCTAAAGCTCCAAGGTTCTATCGTTCTCCCCGTTTACACTATTTTGCACAAACCGCTCAAACTACTCTCAAAACTATTCCCCATTTTTGGTATTTTTGCCAAAGGCCCAATTTTTAAATATTTACCAATTGTAAAAATAATTAAATTTAATCCTGATTTAATAATTGCTGGACCATTGCCCACTACTATAGTTTTATACGCCAGGCTGATTCGATTTATTACCAAATCAAAACTACTTATAAATGCTTCGTATCATGAAACAGACGCCGATTTCCACAATAAACTATTATTAAGCACTCTAAAATCCGCCGATTACATTTGGACTCTAACCGACCACGAAACTAAATATTTTTCAAAACATCACATCATTCAACTTGGTAATGGAGTTGACCCATCATTATTAATTAAAAAAAATAAAGTATTACCTAAAACACCCACACTATTATATATAGGGGCCTTAGCCCAGCATAAAAACATTGAGCAATTGATTATCGTCCATCAAAATTTATTAAATAAATTCCCCAAATTAAAATTAATCATTGCCGGTCAAAAAACTCTCTATTATCCAAAATTAAAAAAATTATTAAAACTCCCCAATATCAAAGTTGTTTTTAATTTTAAAACTAACGCGCTATCGCGCCTCCTAGACCAAAGTACTATATTGGTTTCTCCATCAACCCAAGAAAGTTTTGGTCTAACCTTAATCGAAGCCTGGGCCAGAAAAACTCCAGTAGTGGGGTTAAATATTCCCTCATCCGTCGAATTAATCACTAAATCCAACGGAGGATTAATTGGTCTGGAAAATATAGAGAAATTATTAAAAGACGAAACCCTCTGTCAAAAATTAGGTCAAAATGGTTATAATTATGTCAAAGCCCATTATTTATGGCCCAATATCGTCCAAAAAATATGTCAAAAATTATTCTAGTTTTTATAATTATTTTTATCGGTATTATTATCTATCTTTATTTTCCGTTCAAACTAAAAAATAAAAACATTAAAATAAATAATCAAGATTTTACTGTCGAAATTGCCACTACTCCCCATCAATTATCAAAAGGTTTGGGTGGAAGAAATAGTCTATGTGACAACTGTGGGATGTTATTTATTTTTCCCAAACCTCAAATTTTACAATTTTGGATGAAAGATACCCTCATCCCACTTGACATGATTTTTATTGATAAAGACAAAAAAATCACAAATATTGTCACGGCCACAGTCGGGGACTTGTCAATCAAAAAAAGTATTTTACCAGCCCTTTATTGTTTGGAACTAAACGCCGGTACAGCAAAAAAACTAAATCTAAATCCTGGTGACGTAATCAATTTATGAACTTTTCTATAATCATTCCCAACTATAATGGTGAAATATTCCTCACTAATTGCTTAAAATCATTAAACATTGCCACCAAAAATTGTCCTAGTTCTAAATTTGAAATAATTATTGTCGACAATGGCTCAAAACATCCACCAACGTCTACCACCATCTATCTTAAAAAAAATTTTGGTTTTGGATATGCTATCAATCAGGGTGTAAAAAAAGCTAAGTATGAATATTTAGTCATTTTAAACAACGACATTATTTTAGATAAAAATTGGTTTAAAAATATAGTCAAAGCCATAAAAGAAAATCCAAACTACGCCTGTTATTACGGGCTAGTTTTAAACCACGACGGCACCAAAATTGAATCAACAGGATTTAAATTTTATAAATCTGGCAAGGCTATTAACACCACAAATATAAAACAAAAAACGCCATATAAAATCTGGGGATGTCCTGCATCCCTTGTCATATACAAAAAAGAAATCTTTAACAAACTAAATGGTTTCGATGAAAGATTTTTTGCCTACATCGAAGATGTTGACTTATGCTACCGCTTAAACAAAAACAATTATCAAACACTATACATACCCTCCGCCATTTCTTATCATATTGGTGGTGCCACTTCCAGTAAAACCAAATATCTCCGAGAATATATGACCGTCAAAAACTGGTGGATTTTTATTTTTAAAAACTATAGCAAAAAAGAAATATTATTAAACTTTTTTTCCATCACAATCGAGCGCCTGCGCAATTTAAAAGCTTTATTGGTAAAATTGACTTATGATCATCAGCATTGACGTTTCTTCTACTATGTACGGTACTGGCGTTGGTAACTATACTCTAAATTTGGTCAACAATCTCCTCAAAATCGATAAAATCAATCAATATAAATTATTTTTTTCTTCTCTCCGTCAACCATTACCACTAGAAATAGCTAAATTATCCACCAAATCAAACGTAAAAATATATCACTACAAACTCCCACCCCTAGCTTTAGACTTTTTATGGAACCGTCTTCATATTTTGCCTATCGAATTTTTTATCGGCAAATGCGATGTATTTCATACCTCCGACTGGACTCAACCACCCACCCTTAAGGCCAAAACCATTACCACTATCCACGATCTTGTCCCGTTTTTATATCCCAATTGGTCACACCCCAAAATTATTGCCACCCACACCAGCAAAATGAAGTGGGCCGTCAAAGAATGTCAAAAATTTGTTTGTGTTTCAAAACAAACTAAAGACGATCTTTTAAAAATATTTCCCAAAATTGACTCCGCCAAATGCCCCATTATTTACGAAGCCGCTGAAAAAAAATATTCGGACTTTTTAAAACTATCAAAAACTACCCAAATTCAAAAGAAAAATAAAATAAAAAATTTATACGATTTGGATAAATATGTTTTAGTCCAAGGAACCCGTGAGCCTCGCAAAAATCTACTCAATCTATCTTTGGCTTTCGAAAAATTTATCGTCAATCATTCCAAATCAAAAATAATTTTGGCTATCACTGGCAAAACTGGCTGGGGTCAACAAATCGAATCAAAATCATCACACATCAAAATTCTTGGGTACATCCCTGAAAATGACATGGTCGCTCTTCACGCCTGTGCCCTACTTTTAGCCACCCCCTCCTTCTATGAAGGTTTTGGTATGCCTCTGGTCAAATCACTTTATGTTGGTGTCCCGGTCCTAGTTAGCCAAAACACTTCACTCTCCGAAATTGCCGGTAATTCGGCCATATTAGTCGATCCAAACTCCGTCGAATCTATCTATTTAGGTTTAAAAAAGATCTTAACCAATAAAAAACTACATCAACAATTATCAATAAATGCCCTAAAACAATCCAAGAATTTTTCTTGGATAAAAACGGCAAAAGAAACGTTAGCTATTTATAATAATTTATGTTGAGCGAAGCGAAATCGGCCTGTGGCCGAAATATAGGCATTGATGGTAACGAAGCCAATATAAAAACTAGGGTTGGTAGTGGCCAATATTCTTTTCATATTCTAAAAGAATTAAATAAATTAAACAGATTACATCACTTCACCGTCTACCTTAAAAATAAACCACTGCCCGACCTACCCAAAAAAAATAAACTTTGGCACTACAAAGTTATTGGTCCCAAATTATTATGGACTAAATTTGCTCTCCCCTTAAGTCTGGCCATTAGCCAAAAAAATCTTGATTTGTTCTATTCACCCACCCACTATTCACCCACTCCTAGTCCCATTCCCACCATCCCCACCATTCATGACATTGGCTATTTAAAAACTCCGACTGAATTTAATACCAAAGATTTTTATCAACTAAAAAACTGGACAAGTCAGTCTATTAAACAGGCCAAACATATTATTGCTGTCTCCGAATTTACCAAAAACGAAATTATCAAAGAATACAAAATCAAACCCGAGAAAATCAGCGTTATTCCCAATGGCATCACCAAATTTAAAAAACATACCAAACTCGAATGTCAAAAAGTTTTGACCAAATTTAAAATAAATAAACCTTTCTTTTTATCAGTTGGCACCCTAAAACCCAACAAAAATTATCCCTTTTTAATCAAAGCTTTTGCCAAATTATCAGGTTATCAACTAGTAATTTCTGGCAAAAAAGGTTGGCTATTTGACGAAATTTTTAAAACAGTTACTGATTTAAATTTACAAAATTCAGTTATATTTACCGACTATACTACCGAAAGAGAGCGAAATATTTTATTTCAATCGGCTATTGCTACTGTTTTACCCTCACTTTACGAAGGTTTTGGTATCCCCGCTATCGAATCCCAATCGTTTGACACCCCAGTTATCGTCAGTGATATTGAAAGTTACCGTGAAATTATGCAAAACAGTGCTATTTATATTGATCCACACAACGAAAAAAGTTTGATCAAAGCCATGAAAAACATCAAAAACAACCACAGTAAAAATTACCAACGATATCTATGGAGCAATAGTGCCAAAAAACTATTACACCTATTTGACAGCCTGTCTCATGTATAAT
Organism: Candidatus Shapirobacteria bacterium; assembly: GCA_009885205.1. Taxonomy (GTDB): domain Bacteria; phylum Patescibacteriota; class Microgenomatia; order UBA12405; family UBA12405; genus UBA12158. Next base: position 20,501 of record VFLE01000214.1, read on the forward strand.
TAGCTCATGAATGAACACGTTGGTCAAAAAATTTCAATTCAAAATTTTATCCCCAAAGCCATTAATCGTCTTAAAACTGTATTTTTAGAGATAGTATTATATAAACTAAAAATTGTTGGTCACATCCCTATCCACACTATCAGAAAACTATGCTACAAGTTTTGTGGTGTCAATATACCCATGGATTCCAACATTTATATGGGGGCCAACTTTTTTAACCCCTCCGGTATTACTATTGGTCACAACTCCTTAATTGGCAATAATTGTTTTCTTGATGGTCGCGCCCCACTCACCATTGGCAACCACACCAGTTTAGCTTCCGAAGTTATGATTTATAACGACGAACACAATATTAATTCTCCTGATTATGAAAACTCTTTTGGACCAGTTACTATTGGGGATTATGTTTTTATTGGACCCCGGGCCATTATTTTACCCAATATTAAAATAGGCGATGGCGCTGTCGTCGCCGCCGGAGCCGTTGTTACCAAAAATATTCCCGACTTTGAAGTCTGGGGTGGAGTCCCCGCCAAAAAAATTTCTGACAGAAATATAAAAAATCCTCATTACAAACTTGGTCGAGCCATGTGGTTTCAATGATCAAAAAAATTTTAATTTCTATCCTAGTTTTATTTAATATTTTTTTTGTTGTTTATTTGGTCCTTCCCACTCCCTCTTTAAAAAACCTTCCCAACAGCGTTTTATCTGCTCTTCCCGGTGATACCACTCAATTAAAAAACGTTACCGGATATTACACCAATCTATCTCGAACCGAAGTTATGAATTTTTACAAATCAATTTATGCCCAACCTTTCTTAATCCGACTTAATCACCCCCCCGAAAAATCCCAAGAGATCTTTCGTGACACTATGCAAAGTTATTATCTAGAAGAATTTATTTTGCCATTTAAAGAGTCTCTTTTCATCAACGGTTATGAATGGGAAAAAGATGTTTTTACCAAACCCGAAAAAAGATTTGCCAATAAACTAATTTATAACGGCGTTACTTACCATAGCAAAATTAATACCAAATTAATTGTCACCACTATTCCGACTCGACTTTTTGTCTTATTTTTTAGTCAAGCTGGTATTTATTTAATATACCTTTGCTATCGTCAATTCTTCAAAAAAAATGACTAACAATCCGCTTTTATCTATTATTATTATCTCTTTTAATACCGCCGACATTACCGTCAATTGTTTAAAATCAATTTATCAAGATAAAGGTTTAAAAGATATTCCATATGAAATAATTGTTATTGATAACGCCTCCACCGACGACAGCATAAAAAATATCCAAAAATTCCCAATAACTCTTATTCAAAATAAAACTAATTTAGGATTTGGCAAAGCTAATAACCAAGGTCTAAAAATAGCTCAGGGACAATATATTTTATTGCTAAATTCCGATACTATTATATTACACTCTGCCATTTCTCAATCCTTAAACTGGCTATCCAGTCACCCCGAAGCTCATTGCTGTACTGCTCAGCTTTTAAACCAAGACAAAACCATCCAAGCCTCGGGTGGCTATTTTCCCAACCTCTTAAATATTTTTACTTGGTGTACTCGATTAGACGATTTGCCCCTAATAAACTTGTTTGTAAAACCATTTCACCCCCATCCTCCCAATTTCTATACTAAAGATAAATTTTATTTACACGATCACCCCCAAGATTGGGTTACTGGCGCTTTTATGCTTTTTCGAAAATCAGTTTATGACAGTCTAGGTGGATTTGATGAAAATTTTTTTATGTATGGAGAAGAATACGAATATTTGTATCGCATCCATCAAAAATTTCCCAAATCCCAAGTTTGGCATTTAATTGGTCCCCAAGTTATTCATCTAGGCGGAGCCTCAGCCATTACCAAAACTGACCCTATTACCCGCGAATACGACGGCATTCTCTCATTTTTTGCTAAACACAAACCAAAATATCAACTACCTTTTATCAAAATTTTATTAAAATTAAATAGTTATGTTTAGAATTATTCTTGCTACCTTAATTTTATTTATTCCCTTATATCCCAAATTTCCTCTCGCCAATTTTTCTGGTATTTATGTCGCCCTTCGTCTCGACGATATCATTATCGCTATCACCGTTCTTATTTGGATTTTATGGCAAATCAAAAACAAATTTCCTGTCCGAAAACTTAAAATCACCTACCTATTTTTGGCCTATTTTATAGCCATATCTATTTCTACCGTTATTGCTATTTTTATCTACCAAACTACCCCCACCAATATTCTGTTGCTTCATTTGTTTCGCCGATTTGAATATATTTCTATTTTTTTTATTACCCTTTTGGCTATCAAAACCAAAAAGGACATTTCTTTTAGTTACTACTTTTTGCTTTTGGCCCTAGTTGGTATTGCCATATATGGATACGGACAGCGTTACTACAATTTTCCCTTTGTTTCCACCATGAACCGAGAATTTTCTCAAGGACAACTCCTGCACATGGATGTTTGGACTCGAATTAGTTCTACTTTTGCCGGTCATTATGATTTGGCTGCTTATCTAAGTTTGATTTTGATTGTTTTAGTTTCCCTCCCCGCCATTATCAAAAACAATTTTTTAAAAATTATTTCTCTGATATTATTTTTCATCGGTTTTAGTCTTTTAACTCAAACTGCTTCCCGGATCTCTATTTTTGCTTTTTGGGGTGGTAGTTTTATTTCTCTTTTCTTAATCAAGAAATATCTTTGGATAATCCCTGTTTCTTTATTGGTCGTTTACTCCATGTTCAATTCAACTGATCTCAATCAAAGATTATTGGCTACTATCGCCTCGCTCAAACCGACCCCAACCCCCACCAAAATCATCAGCCAACCAGCATCTCCCCAAGTCCCCACTATCGTCGTCGTCAAAACAAAACCTACTCCCACCAAATATGTTTTTGTCCCCACCCCACTTCCTACCATGATTCGTCATGGCCCAGTTGACGAATATATCCCCATCGACGCCGACGTCGGAGTAGCTAGGTCTGGTGAAATTCGTTTTAATGTTGAATGGCCCCGAGCCATCACCGCTTTTCAAAAAAATATTTTATTTGGCACCGGGCTAGGGTCAATATCCTTAGCTACCGACAACGACTATCTCCGTCTTTTGGGTGAGAGTGGTTTGTTTGGTTTTTTGACATTTCTTTTTATTCCATTTTATTTTATATTAAAAACTCTCAAGCTTTTTTGGCAAAAGAAACCAGATTTTTATATTCAGCTTCAATTAATTTTTGTCGGGGTTATTGTTTCTGCTCTGGCTAATGCTATTTTTATTGATATTTTTGAAGCCTCAAAAGTCGCTTACACTTATTGGATACTAATGGCTGTTTTTTATCAACTGACAGTTTTTAATTCAAAACAAAAGTGAATAGAATTAAAATATTTATCATATCTTGTTTATTATTCTTTGGTTTAATCCTCAGACTCTATCATTTTGACTCACCCATTGCCGATTGGCACTCATTCCGACAAACGGACACCGTCGCCGTAACTAAAATATTTTCTCAAAATGGTTTTGATTTTTTTCACCCCCGCTATTACGATGTCTCATCAACTCAGTCTGGTATGAACAACCCCCACGGCTATCGCATGGTTGAAGCCCCAATTTACAACACTTTCTCCTTAATGTTTCACAAACTTTTTGGTCAAAACATCGAAACCTCCTCTCGTCTGATTTCTATCCTTATGTCCCTTGGTAGTGGTTTACTAATTTATTTTTTTGTCCAAAAAATCACTGGTTTATTTTTACCGTCACTTTTTAGCCTTTTTGTTTTTATGGTTTTACCATTTAACGTTTATTATTCTAGAACCACCCTCCCCGAACCGACGGCCGTGTTTTTTATGCTACTTTCACTTTATCTATTCACAAAAAACATATATTTTTCCGCCCTAACCCTAGCCCTATCAATTCTAGTCAAACCCTATACTGCTATTATCTTGCTTCCTACATTATTGACTCTAGTTTCAATCTATCGCACCAATTTAATTTTAAATAAAAATTACTACAAATTATTTATTTTTGGATTTATCAGTCTATTACCGTTTGCACTCTGGCGGTTATGGATTTCTCAGTTCCCCCAAGGTATTCCGGTTAGCAATTGGCTACTCAACAATGGCAACACCACAACTTTCCCAAATTGGTTCCATGGGTATAATTTAAGTTTTCTAAACAAAATGGTAGCTCTCAGACCTCATTGGTGGTACTGGCTTTTTCAAGATCGATTGGCCAACTTGATTCTTGGTACCTATGGCATAATTCCTCTGTTTTTAGGTCTAGCTTATCGTCGTAAACACTCTCAACCAATTGCCATCAGCCTTATTTTCGGAATTGTACTATATTTTGTTATTATTGCCCAAGGAAACATTCAACACGACTACTATCAAGTATTAATTATTCCGTCACTTTCAATTCTGTCTGGTCTGGGTTATTACTACATCTACGAAATAATTTTCCAAAACTCATTTCTCAAAATATTTTCTTTGGTAACAATTTTTACTCTATCTACTTTTTTTTCATATCAAAGGGTTATTGAATATTACAAAATTAACAACCAAAACATTATTACAGCCGGCGAAATGGTCGACAAAATTACTCCTCAAAATTCCATAATAATTGCACCCTATAACGGCGACACTGCCCTTCTCTATCACACCAATCGCCAAGGTTTTCCTATTGAAATCTATAATTTTGATAACATCAAAACAGAATTTCCCAGTCGGCCTATTTACTTTGTCTCACCAAATTTTGATGACTATACCAACAGCGTCATCAAGCAATTCCCCACAATTTACCGTAACGACCAATATATTATTTTAGAAATTTAAAAATGACCAAAAGAAACATCTTGATGATCACCCCCTATATCCCTCAACTAGGACAATCAGGTGGCCAACGACATTCTTATTACACTCTAAAATACTTATCCCAAACCAACAATATTACCCTTATTTGTTATAGTCGAAACGAAAACGGTCTCACAGAAATCAAAAAGTATTGTCACAAAATAATAATAATCAAACGTGGTCCAACCTGGAGTCTAAAAAATATATTAATGACTGGTTTTAGTTGGTATCCATTTTTACTTGTCAATTATATTAATTCAGAATTTCGTCAGACAATTCTCCAAGAAATAAATACCGGTGAATATGATCTTGTTCACTGTGACTGCCTTTATCCCATGCCCAATATACCCAAAATTAAAATTCCTTTAGTCATGGTCGACGTCACTATTGAGTATGTTATCTATCAGCATCTAGCCAATTCACTTACTGGCTGGAAAAAAATCTTAAAACCATTATTAATGATTGATGTTTTAAAACTTAAATATTGGGAAACAAAATATTGGCGAGAGACCCATACGGTATTAATGTTTAGTCATGTTGACCGAGATATTGTAGAAAAAGTTACAGGACGTCACGATATTCATGTTTTTGAAGATGCTGTCGATCCTGATTATTTCAATCTACCCACCAAAACTAAACCATCGTCTACTCCATCCATCCTCCTTGGTCCATCAAACATGAAATGGATGCAAAACCGAGAATCTGTCGAAATTACTCTAAAGAATTATTGGCCACAGATACTCAAGCGATACCCCGACTGCAGATTATATATAGTCGGCAGATACGCTCTAGATTTTTTTGGAAAATACCAATCAAATAATATAATAGTCGCTGAAGCTGATAATGAAGGTCTACCAAAAGATCCACAATATTATCACGAGTTATGTTGGATTCAATTAGCCCCCATGAAAAGTGGAGGTGGTACTCGTAATAAATTTCTTGAGGGCATGATATTTGGTCAACCAATTATTACTAACCCTCAAGGGGGGATGGGTAACATAACAATAAAGAATTTTCATCACGCTATAGTTTGTCCCAACAACAAAATATTGGAAAATGTTTACAAGCTTTTTGATGACCAAAAATATCGACTGGCAATGGGTCAAGCTGCCAGAGAATTAATTAAAAACAATTATTCTTTTGATCAAAGTGTCAAAAAACTTAATCAAATTTATGACCAAAGTATCAAAAAATAAACCAATATTATCGGCAATAATATTAAACTATAATGCAGGCAACTATCTTTCTCAATGTCTATTAAGTATCGATAAATCAAAATTAACCGACAAAATTGAAATAATAATTGCCGACAATGCCTCAACCGACGACAGTTTTACTAAATCTCAAAAACTAAAGTTAATTAATCCCAAAATTAAATATATATTTAAGAAAAACACTGGCAACGTCGGCTTTTCTGCTGGTAACAATCAAGGCTTGGCTACTAGTAATCCTAATTCTAAATACGTTTTATTTCTAAACCCAGACACATCAGTCGAACCAAATACTCTTCAAGGAATGATTAATTATTTTGAAAAAAATAATTATATCAACGCCGCTACTTGTTATATTACTCTCATTGCCACTGGTAAACTTCAACCCGAATGTCATCGTGGCTTTCCCACTCCCTTAAATGCCTTTTTACATTTTAGTGGGATATCAAGTCGTGGATATTTCATGGAGCACCTAGACTACACCAAACTTCAAAAAATTAACTGTTGTGTCGGTGCATTTTTTATGATGAAACGTACGGTTGGTAATAAAGTTGGTTGGTGGAACGAAAAATATTTTATGTATGGCGAAGATCTTGATTTTTGTTACAAACTTAAATTAAATAATTTTCAATTATATTTTATCCCTAACTACAAAATTAACCATTATCAAGGTGTTTCCTCTGGTCTAAAAAAATCAAAATCGTCTGCCTCTCGCGAAACCAGTATGAACGGCCCGGTGCCCATCGCATTGCGGATTGCGTAGGTCTCTTCCTTGTTCTTGAAATCCTGCGGTCTCTCGACCTTGTTTTTTTCACTCCAGGCCTTGCTCATCATGAAAATATTTCCCGCGCTGGCCATGTCCAGCATCACCGGATTGGGCACCGGCGTGGTCAATTCCAC
>VFLE01000143.1 GCA_009885205.1 Candidatus Shapirobacteria bacterium
CAAAAATCCCTCGTGTTTTCCCGACAAAATTACAGTAAATCAGTAAATCCCAGACAAATAGGATAAATTCTCTAAATTACTAAAATTCCCCAAAAACCAAAATCCTAAGAAAATTCCCCAAATTACTAAAATTTCCCAAAAATGGAAAAATCCTTAGAAAATTCCCAAAACTCTAATTTGAAACAAACATATAAAGAAAACAAAATATAATATATAACATAGAAACTATCTATAACCAAAAAATGACTGAAACTAAAAGTTGCACAAAATGCTTAGAAACCAAAACAACTAACCTTTTTTATTTACAACGAGGTAAGCCAAGGGGGATGTGTAAAGAATGCTCTAAAAAACAAAATATTAAAAATCCAAATCATTCTATTAATAATAATAAATACTATACGGAAAATAAAGAAAAAATTTCAAAGAAAGCTCACGACGAGTATTTAAAAAGAAAAAGTAAAATGGTTAATGAAATTAATAAATTTAAAGAAAATATTAAAGAAATACCATATACCGTACCAGACGATATTGAAATAGATGGTGAAACATTTCAAACATTAAACGATAGTCAGTTTGATAGATTTATATTAGAAGGACAATTAAAAGAAAAACAATTAGAATTATTTGGTTTAGAAAATAATTTAACAAGGCGATCAACTCAGCGATATGGAGAATGGATTGATTTTCTAGAAGAAAAATATTTAGAAACAATTAAAGAAAATTAAAAATATTTCAACAAACATTTAAAAAATGGCTTAAAGGGACAAACTTATATAATTATAATCTTTAGTATATTATAGAACTTTAATATATACTCTAAAGTAAAGATGCCAGCAAAATCAAACGAGCGAGTATCACAGGAAACATTTCTGAAACGAAACAACGCTCTAAAAAAAACACCATATATAGGATGGGAAGTTCAAAGTCAAAAAAATAAACGATGGATACCAGCCACTGGAGGAAATATAAAACGCATTTATGATATATTACATGCAAAAGAAGAAGAAAAAAGAGAATACGCAAGTAATCGTTTCTTAGCATTACTTGTAAGAGATACAAGAAAAGCTAATAAGAAACCTAAGAAAATTTTCTCATACGATTTAAATATTGATAAGAAAAATACAGGATATAGCCAGTTGGAAAATATCCTAGAAAAATTCAATGGAAAAAATATAAATATCAAATGGGATTTTATAAATAGAAACTATAACAATTTTAATTTAAATGAATGGAAAGACAATGAGGGAGAAACTGACTTTATGCATAATAGTGATTTATCAATTTTTCAATGGTATTGGATGGATACTAGCAAAACATTACCACCAATAATAATTGAAATATTAGATAGAGTAGCACCAGTAAATATAAGTCAGCGATTTGCAGAGGGTATATCACATTGTATATTTCAACCAATTAAGGAATGGGCACGAGAACAATTTAAAAATACAAAATCAAAAGCTTCATTTAAAATATTTAGAGCGATGTTAAAGAATATTGAAAGATTTACAAGAGAATTTAAAAATGGATTGCCAGAAGATAAAATACAAACAGTGTGTGATAAATTGAGAATAGATATTAGTATTACATTACCACTATTGGAAAATACTGAATTTATTAATGTAAAATCAGCAATAAAAAGATACAAGTTGTTTAAATTTTTAAATACTAAACTTAACCATGTTGATAAATTAGTTAGAATTGACAATATTACAAGTGTTGAAGATTTTGCAGATATGTTAACTATAAAAGATAATTTAGATATTAATAAAGAATTTTATACATATAGAAAGAATAAATATATTCATACTATTCATACGTTAAAAACAACATATAAAATAGATAATGATTTTACAAAATTAATTAATGACTTTGAAAACAAATATAATATACATAGTTTCAAAATAGATGATATAACACAACCAATCCTTTCAAAATTTATTAAATCATCTAGTCACTATAATGTAACAATAGATATAAATTTTAATAATATCTATAATTCAGAAACAAGAAATGGATTAAAAATTAATCTTGCCGATATGGAAAAAGCCTATAAACAATATAAATTATCAAAATATTACAGAGGATTTTTAGGTA
>VFLE01000054.1 GCA_009885205.1 Candidatus Shapirobacteria bacterium
ACCAATCTAACATAGCTTGGCTTTCATGGTCCTGAAGTTGTTTCTTTGGATTACCTATTCTACGCTGTAAAGAACCTTTTTCAAGCTCTTCGTATTCTTCTGATTTACCAAAAACACCTAAGCTTTTAAGTTCTTCTAGATATTCTGATGTGCTACGTCTGTGTTTTTTATGTAATGACATATAATCCTATTGCTCGTAAGCTGATTTAAGTTCTTCAATATATTCCTCAGTATTCCTTCTAAAAAAATCCGTCTTTTTATTTGAAGGTATGTACGGTAGTATATTTAGAAAACCTAGTACAATTCGATTTTCCCAAATTTCTTGAGCCTTCCAGTTAGCCTCAGCAATATGTAAAACCTCGATTCCAATACTTTTAAAAAAAGCGTCTTTATCTGAGTGGTAATTACTAGCTTGTTCTATGGAAATACGCTTATTTTTAGCTAAAGTCTCTATTGAGTGCCAGTAAGTTCCGTCATACTCTATACCCTTATTAAGACTTGGTATATATATGTCTAATTGATACCTACTTTGTCTAAATTGCTTATCTTTATTAAAAAAGTATTTTTGAGTAGCATCGGGATAGTATTCTCTTACATTACTTAAAATAGCCCTCTCTGCTGCCGAGGAACCTGAGATAATTGTCATATGCTTACATATATCGTCTGCCCAACCATTTTTAATAGCAGCTAAATAAGAACCAGCGTCTTTTAAACAAAACTCCCTTCTCGTCCTGTATTTAACAGCATCCTTCATAGCGCTTTCTTTTGTATGTTTTATAATCTTTTTTTTACTAATCATATGAGAGCATACTTCATTTAAATAGCCCATACCTTCTGCAATAGCCTGAGTATACGCTTTTTTATTACTTTTTTGGAAAAATGTTCTGGAGGTATACTGTTTTGCTATAAATCTAATTTCCTTATCTGTATATTTTTTATGATTATTTTGTTTCATGTGCGAGCATACTTGGTCTAAAATCCCTTGCCTATAAGCAGAAAGATAGGCAGGATTGTCGAATTTTTGAAAATTGCATTTTTCAGTATACTTTACAGCTACCTCTTTTAATTTTTCTAAAGACCATTTTCTAGGATTACTCATTCTTCACCATGTAATTTATCTTTATAAACCCAATCAGGAACTAATCCAGCTTTTTGAGGTGCAAAAATTGTGTTTGAAGGGTTTTTTTTATTATTTTCTGCGTGAGGACCAAAATTAACCCAAGAATTTTGCATAGTTAGCTCATTAGCTAAAGCTGGTTGAGCTGATTGACTGTACATTTTTTTATGAGTTAAGTACGCTTGATGCTCACCTGTAGGTCCAAACCCAGATTTACCACCCATATGATGTCCGTTTATATCATGGACTTGCCTCAGTAGGTCGTTAGCTACCATTTGCTCTCCATCGTGAGAATGAAATTCAGTAGGTTGCAATAAGGGATGGTCTTTTGGATGTTCTCCCTCAGAGCCAAACCCCATCGAAGTAGGAAAGTAATATAAATGCTTATTGTTTTCGATATCGTGATGCATTTCTTTAGAGTTCTTATAAGGTTGAAAATCTGGGTCTGTTATCCTAGAAAACTTATAGCCATTGTCCAGCAAGTCTTTATATTGCTTCTTAGTTTCTTTGATTAGTGAATTGTAAGCGTTTTTAACCTGAGGGTGATTGGGCTCATGTTTCATTGTCTCGTAAGCGTGAGCAATTCTAGCACCATGTTCTGGATTTAAAGAAACCTTAGGAGCTACTGAAGATTTTTTATTAAGCATGTCTGTATCGATGAAGCCCTTTCTAAGCTCCGCCTCAACTACATCCTCAATCTTACTGAGTAGTTCTAGATTTTCTTTAATACTCATCTTAAACCCCATACCCTAAGTATTTTCTCAAAACTTTAATTTTGTCTAATAGTTTATCAGTATCTTCATTTTTAGCAAGTGTATTTACAAAAAGAACTTCAGCTTTTATTAATGTATCTGCAACATCA
>VFLE01000083.1 GCA_009885205.1 Candidatus Shapirobacteria bacterium
AACAATACCCCGCCGGTTGGTGACCACGGTATGAGTGTGATGCAAAAATAATTTAAAATTTTTCATATTTTTTACTTGCCGCCTACGTCCGCCTAGGCGGACTTCAGCGAGCCAAAGTGGGTAGCTGAAGGGGCTCGAACCCTCGACCTCATCCTTCACAGGGACGCGCTCTGAACCAACTGAGCTACAGCCACCATACAAATTTGCTTTCGCAAATTTAAATTAACAATTTCCAATAACCAATTTCCAATTATAGAAAAAAGTTATTAAAAAATCCGCTTTTGGCGGATTGTGTTTTAAATACAGCAATTACCGCCAATTACTTGGAGGTATGATGGATTGATTTTTCCATTGCAGTATTCATTAAGGATATTATAGCAAATATTTTTATTTTTGCCATATTATGTTTTGGTCGATGTGTGGTGGAATTTTGTTATGTTAATAACGTTACTTGTTGATTGTCGTGTAGAGACGCCATATATGGCGTCTCTACAAGGATGCGAAGGGGAGGGGTTTAAAGAACAATAATCTTTTCGGCGGGGAGGGTTTGATTGCTGGTGGGTGATGATGTCGTTATAACAATAATTTTTTTGCCCTTAGCAATATCTTTTAAAGTTAATTTGTCACCAGTTTTTGATAATATTTGTAAGTTTTTGGCATCAGTTTTGATTTGGTATTGAGTGTTTTTGTTGGAAACGGGGATGAGAGCGATAACTGAACTGGTGGTAGAAATATCAACAACCTGGCCATAAACAGTGGTTTTTAAATTTTGGGTTGATTTTAGGGGTGTAATAATAATTCTTTTGGCAGAAAGATTTTTTTGATCATCTAGTAAACCTATAGTCAAAATTTCTTGACCAACTTTGAGATCAGTTATTTTGATTTTGGTTGACTTGTTATTTAGGTAAACAGTGCTGGTGTCTAAATTAATGACTCGATTTTTGTCTTTACTGTCGAGGTTAATTTGAGTGGAAGATATTTTGGTAATAGTTCCTAGATAAGCTCTTTTAAGGTCTAATTGGGTAGTTTGACTAATTTCTTGTAATTTGGCTTTGACTTTTTGTTCGATGACTTGACGAAATTGTTGAATTTCAGAAATATTAGTGGGAGTAATTGGGGGAAGAGTCGTCATATTTTGGCGGTGGTGTAGGTAACAAATAATTCAACATTATTTTCAATGTCAGTTTCCGAAATAGAAGTGATTTTTAGACTGTTGATACCAGGATTAAGATTGATAGTAGTATCAAAATTACCAGATGAATCGGCAGTAATGGAGTAGGAGCTGTCAACAGTAGTAATAATAATTATAGCTGAATTATCAGTTTGACCTTTGATATTTAGTTTAGAGTCGGAAACAACAGATTCGTTTTGAGGTTGAAAAATGTTTAAAGAATTTTGGGTGGCAGTGATAGTTGGTGCTGTTTGATTTTGAATTGGGGTCTCGGTTATTTGAGTAGTGGAGTTATTGATAGGTGGGGGATTCTTTTTTTTGAAAGCAATAAAAGTACCGGTGGCGCCAAAACCAATTAGTCCTCCAAAGATGATAGCGAGAATAAGTTCTTTAAACATAGTGTCGGTAAATGTTATTATACCAATATGGAAATCAGCTTGTATGGGTCAAAAAGTTTATATCTTAAAGGTAAGTCGGTAGGGATATGGATAGATCCGAAAAAAGAAAATTTGGAACTAGAAGGTAAAATTATTTTTTTTGATAAAGCGGAAGATAATTTTTTGGGTTTGGAGACAGGAGATAGGGTAGTGATTTGGGGTCCAGGAGAATATGAGGTGTCGGGGGTGGAAATATATGGAACTAAGGTAGGTAATGGATTGATGACGATTTTACAATTTGAGGAAATAAAATTGGGGTGGATTTCAACAGATAATATTGATCTAAATGATAAGAAGAAGGAAAGATTGGCAGAATGTGATGTATTGATGATAAAAAGTGTGGGAGAAATTAAAAATATTTGGGAATTAGTTAAAGGGATGGGGATTAATTATTTGATAGTGACAAATTTGTCAGATGAAGATAAAAAGAAGCTATTAGACATGGCGGATATGGAAGAAACTGCGGTGAAAGAAACTTTAAAATTAGAAAAATCCAGCCTGCCCGAGGTGATGGAGGTAGTAATATTACAACCGAAGTAGGGCGCATGCCCCCGTCTTTTGAGGAGGCGGAAGTATCGGTTTTAGGGTCGATTTTAATTGACAATGATGCAATTTTGGTGGTGTCGGAATTTTTGAGACCGGAACATTTTTACAATGGATCACATGCGCGGATTTTTGAGGCTATGCTTCATTTGTATGAGCAAAGATCGCCAATTGATTTGGTAACTGTTTCGGGACGATTAAAAGAAATGAAGGTGCTAAAAGTGGTGGGAGGTAAGGCATATTTGGCCCAGTTGGCTAATGATGTGCCAACATCGGCTAACGTTGAGGCTTATGGCAAAATGATCAAAGCGCTGGCAGCCAAACGGGAATTAATTTCGGCGGCGGGCCGGATTACTGACAAGGCTTTTGATGAAGGGTTAAAGGCAGAAGAGTTATTAGACATGGCGGAACAAGAAATTTTTTCACTATCTCAAAAACATCTAAAATCAATACCAGTATCATTAAAAGATGTATTAACGGCGTCGTTTGACCGGTTGGATGAATTGCAAAAACGTGGGAGTGGGCTTCGGGGATTGGCGTCAGGATTTGGAACTTTAGATAATATGTTGGCAGGGATGCAGGATAGCAACTTGTTGATTTTGGCAGCTCGCCCTGGTGTAGGTAAAACAGCTTTTGCCCTAAATGTGGCTCGACACGTAGCGGTAGAAATGAAACTACCAACTTGTATATTTTCATTAGAAATGAGCAAGGAGGAATTGGTTGATCGCTTGTTGGTGCGACAGGGCTTGATTGATGCCTGGAAATTAAAAACAGGTCAATTGACGGATGATGATTTTTCGTCGCTGTCAGAGGCGATGGGAGTGTTGGCTGAGGCGCCTTTATATATAGATGACACTCCGGGATTAACGGTGACCGAATTGCGGACAAAAGCGAGACGGTTGCAAGTGGACAAGGGGATTAAATTTATAATTGTGGATTATTTACAGTTAATGCATGGTATTAATCGGGAAAATCGGGTGCAGGAAGTGTCCGAGATTTCCCAGGGTTTAAAGAATTTGGCCAGAGAATTGAGAATTCCAGTGTTGGCATTGGCTCAGTTGAATCGACAAATGGAGGCTCGGGGAGGCAAACCACGATTGTCGGATTTGCGCGAGTCGGGGAGTATTGAACAAGATGCGGATGTGGTCATGTTTTTGTACCGTGAGGATGAGGAAATAAAAGAAATGGTCAGTTGTTCCATCGAAAAACATCGTAATGGTCCGACAGGTCAGTTTAATTTGTATTTCAACGGCAAACAAGTTAGCTTTTTTGATGTGGAGAAGAAACAATGAGAAAAATAATTAATTTTCGAAAACTAAAAGGATCTTTAAAATCTGATATTAAATTGACTAATAAAGAATTGTATAAAGCAAAGGGAGATTTTGAAAAATATTGGGCAAGAGAAATGTAAAAGTTATTCCCATTTTTGGGTCTTTTTCCATTCTCTGAATTCTTGTTCAAATACTGAATTGTCAGTTGGATTGTTACCCCACATTAATGTTTGAAACATTAATTTTTTATCTGTTTCTTCAAGAGGTCTCCCCAATAAAGAAGCTAATTCTAATGGATCACTTACTCCTGCTTGACAGGCTATTCGCACCTTTTTATTTGGGTCCAACTCTTCACCCATTTTATTTAGTGCAAAATTTTGTCTTAATGTATCAGTTCTGTCTTTAAAATGATTCATAATTTTGTGCCGAAGGAGGGAATCGAACCCACACAGTATTACTACTACACGATTTTGAGTCGTGCGCGTCTACCAGTTCCGCCACATCGGCAATTGAGCTATTATCTCATTATTTAAGATATAATTGAAGGGAAATGAACAGTACTTTACAAATTATTATTGGCATTATTGGTTGTTTGGTTTATTTATATTTGTGTTGGCGGACGATGAGAGAGAATTATAGAGAAGAGGATATGATTGCTTTTGGCTGGGTGTCCCTGTTGGTTTATTTAATTGGAAGTAGAATTGCTTTTGTGTGGAATGAACCAAAATTGTGGCTTGAATTTTGGAAAATGGGCCAAAGTTTAGTGTTGGGAGGGTATGGGTTGTGGTTGTTATTGGTTTGGTTGGTAACGACAGACAGAAAGTGGAAATTTTTTGTTTTTGCTCAAGATAGTTTAATTAATTTAATGTGGATAAATTTTATTTTTTGGGTGATTGGAGGACAATGGAAGTTGGTATTATTATTGATTTTTGTGGGCTTGATAAATTGGTGGTTTTCGGGAAGATATCGGTCATTACGGTGGTACAAAAGTGGTAAAAAAGGATTCCTATTTTTGATGGCAAATATCATTTTTTTTGTAGGTTTATCGATAATTGTTAGTAATTATTATTACTTAATTATAAGCTTGCTTTCGATAGTAGGATTGGCTATGCTAGGGAATGAACGATATTCCAAGTAGATTTGTGGGACCAATTAAATCATATCTTGAAAAAAGATTGATGGAGTTAAAGGTTTGGCAAAAGAGAATAAAACAATCAGACCCATTTTCAGATGAGCAAAGAACTCGGGATAATTCGTCGGAAGAGGACTTGGAAGAACAAGTAGGTCACTTTGAAAGCGAGGTTAAGGCGGGTTTTGTAAAAAGACAAATGGTGGAGTTTCGAAAAGCCCTGACGAGGATAAAAATTGGTAAATATGGGATTTGTGAAAGATGTAAAAAACCCATAGATACCGACAGACTAGCTATTAAACCAGAAACTGTTTTGTGTCTATCTTGCGAAAAAAATGGAGAATAGGGGAGCGAGTTTTGGTATTAATTTTATAGGTCTAAATTTATTGTCAATAGTAATATTATATTTATTGTTTTTTCTGTGGCAAAGGGATAAAAGTAAAGGTTGGCTGTTGATTATTTTGGGAGGAAGCTTAAATTTGATTGAAAGATTGGTGTTTGGACAAGTAAATGATTATTGGGAAATACCATTTACTAATATTTATAATAATCTTAATGATTATTTAATTTTTATTGGGGGGATAATGGTGTTATGGAAGAAGTTAAAATAGTTTTTGAAAATAATAGTTATTTGGTTGTAAATAAACCGGCAGGCTTAGTAACAACTAATGAAAACGGACGAGAGGTTGAAAGTTTGGAATTATGGTTAAAAAATACTTATGGTGATAATGGTTTACGTCGACAAGGGATTGTTCATCGATTGGACAAGGGGACATCGGGGTTGTTACTGGTGGCAAAAAACCAAAAATATTTAGACTTTTTACAAAAAATTATTAAAGAGAGAAAGGTAAAAAAAACTTATATCGCCTTGGTTGGTGGTGAGGCAAGTTTTAAGGGTTCTGTAGATATGCCAATTGGTCGAAATGGTCATATTTTTGGTAAGTTTGGGGTAAAGACTGAGGGTAAAAATGCTTTGACTTTGTTTGAAAGGATAGCCCTTGTTAATTATGATGGAAATAAGTTTTCACTGTTGAAAATAGACCTTAAAACTGGGAGAACTCATCAGATTCGAGTACATTTTGCCTATCTTGGTTGGCCTTTAGTTGGTGATAGAATTTATGGAGGTAAAATTGTGGCTGGTTTAGAAAGGCCATTTTTGCATTCTTGTGAAATAAATTTTACTGATATGGATGAAAAAGAAGTAGTTTATAAATCTGATTTGGCAAAGGACTTGAAAAATACACTAAAGGAAATGAAATATAAAACTTCAAACTTCAAACTTCAATAAAATAAATATGAATTATAAAGTTAAGTTAGTTATTTTAGTGTTGGTGATTGGTGGGGGGTTTTTGGTCAATAAAATGTCATGGCAAGGGGATGATTTGGCGATATTATCGATAAATAGTGATAAAGTTGAAATGGTAAACATTTCTCCCTCGCGGGGAATGGTAAATAGTTATGAAATACAAAATATGGATTTGTGGATACCAAACGGAATGGGTTGGTACCCGGTGTCGAGATTGAGTTTAATTGTCAAAGATGATGAGGAATTGGCCAGAAAAGTATTTTTTTATAATTTTGGATTTTGGCCGCAAGTTGTTTTGCGAGATAAAAGTTGGAAGGATAATTTATCTTTATGGAAAATGTTGGGTCCGGTGGGGTGGTTACGGTTTCGATTGTTGACAGATCAGTGGTTATGGAAAAAAGATGTTTTGAAAATTGATAATTTGGTAGAGGTAATGCCGCGGGATATGGCTCAGACTAAAATATTGGAAGCAGATATTAGGATAAATGTGGTCAACGCTTCGGGCAAAAATGGATTGGGTAATATGATTGCCGATAGATTGGAATGGTGGGGTTTAATGGTAACTTCGGTGCAAACAAGAGAGGTAGAAGATAAATGCCGAATATATTTTGACTTTAAAAACAAAAATAAAGAAATAATGAGCTTTTTGGCAAAAATCTTAAATTGTGAAAAAATTGACCGAAGTGGTCAAGTAGAGCTAGTTTTAGGTCAAGAGTACGAGGAGATGATAAAATATAGTCAAACATATGTCAGGTCATTCTAAGTGGTCGAATATAAAAAATCGGAAGGGGGCAGTTGATAAAAAAAGAAGTGAAGTGTTTACTCGGGCCTCGAAAAATATTATGACGGCACTAAGGTCGGGTGGGGGAATGGCTTTAAAAACAGCGATTGATCAGGCCAAAGCGGTTAACATGCCTCGAGAAAATATTGAAAGGTTGCAAAATCGTTATGAGGAGAAGAAGGCAAACCTAGTTTATTGTCGGTTTGAAGGCTTTGGTCCATTTTCTGTGCCGTTGGTAATTGAAGTGGAAACAGATAATAAAAACAGGACGATTGGGGAAATCAAATTGTTGTTTAGAGATATTGGTGGATCATTGGGGAGTGTTGGGTGTACTGGTTATATGTTTAGTGGATCGAAGTGTACACAACCAATAAAACTCAATTCAGAAAGTGAAGTTTTTCAGGTAATGGATTTGATTGAAGCCCTAGAGGGTCATGATGATGTCGTTAATGTGTTTTCAGGATTTACACTCAATGTCTAAACGCTGGCGATATTTTATTTCAACGTTGTTATCAATGATTGGTTTTTATATATATTTGTGGTTACCAGTTGAATCGCGATATTATGGTTTAGCCTTGGAAATTGGGTTAGTGGTTTTTTGTTTTTTATTTGGACTAGGAGTAATTTTTGAAAAAAATACCGATCAAAAATTGATGGTTATTATTTTGCCGTTGATTTTTGCCTTGGGTTATTCTCTGTTTTGTGCTCTTTTGCCAAGTAATCAATTTTATATGTTGCTGTTGTCAGTTTTTTTTGGATTGATTATTTATTTATTGTTTTTGGTGGAAAATGTTTTTTTGGTGGCGATTGGTTTTAAAACAGTCCCCTTATATCGAGCGGCTTATACAACTAGTTTGATTTTTACCTTACTTTCCGCCTTTTTTGTATTTGACAGTTTACTGTCGTTTAAATGGCCTTTTTATATCAATTTCTTTTTGGTGGCAACCATATCGATTATTTTATTTTTGTATCAATTTTGGGCAATTGCGATTGAATTGTCTGATGATGGAATTGGAAAGGGGAAATGGACTTATGCCCTGGTAGCGGGGTTTATGATGGGGGAATTGGCATTGGCTTTTTCTTTTTGGCCAGTGGGCATATTTAAGGGATCGGTTTATTTAGTCTCGGCTATCTACATATTGTCTGGCTTGTTCCAAGCAGATATTAAAGATAGATTATTTAAATCAGTGTTGACTAATTATGGATTAATTGGAGCAGCGATCGTGATAGCTATAATTTTGACGAATAGGTGGGGATAATGAGTACACCCTGTTGACAAAATCAATGTTATAGGTTACAATTCACTAATTATTTTTTGAATAAAAAATGAATATCAAAAGTAAATTAGATAAAGGTTTAAGAGTTGTTACAACTGCTATTATTTTAGGAGCTACTTTCAATGCTGCTCCTACACCAGTTTACGCTACAGGAAATGAAGGTCAAAGATGTGCCCGTTTTACTTGGGGTTGGGGTGGTGGTGAAGGTAACGATCGTCAAACCACAACTATGCACGCTGATGTCTGTGTCCCAAGAAGTTCAACTCAACAAATTGTCTGTGTTGAAGCTTCAAATCCTGCTGGACAAACAAAAAGATTGTGTGATGTTGCTGAGTAATTTTTAGTTTGCAATTCTACATCTGGAATATTCTTGACTTTAGAGTCATGATGAGTCACAGTTAAAGTGTGATTGTAAAAAGAGTTTTCATACTGTCTATATTCTTTGTTTTGTTTGTTCCAAAATTAACTTTAGCCCAAGATTGTGGTTATGGTGGTTGTGGTTTATCAAGGCCAACCTCTAACTCTTGTTGTCAAGCTGTTTGTTCCTACAATACGTCAAGTGGATGTTGGAACTGTGTGGGAGGGACACCTGCTGGAGCTAATGGCTGTGGTGGGGGTGGGGGTGGCTCAGCTATAACTTGTCCTGCGGGAACTGTTCGGACTTGTGGTGTTCCAGCAGAGACTTCTTGCCCAACTTTTGGTAGTTGTCCTTTTCCTTATGTAAACACAGGTGTCTGGTGTGA
>VFLE01000181.1 GCA_009885205.1 Candidatus Shapirobacteria bacterium
CAATAAACAATCGACCAAAAAAAGTGTTAAAATTTCACACACCCCAAGAAGCTTTCGAAAAACAGTTATTAATTATTCAAGGTGTTCGGATAGAAAGTTGAATTCAGCTTACTATAAAACAATGATATTTTTCCTCTTTATTTTATTTTTAATAAATAGTTTTTCCCCGTCTATAGCCATAAATGAATTTACTACTAATCAAGAAATAAACTATCAATTTAATGATACCGGCATCGCTCAAGTAGAACATAAAATTAGTATTTTAAACAATTTTTCTCAATTTTATCCCACAGAATACAGCCTTTCTCTGTCTGGCTCTCAAGCCACCGATATTCAAACTTTTGACAATAGTGGCCATCTCCCCACCGAAATTACTCAAAACAATGACGATCTAAAACTGTCCTTAAAGTTACCCCGTGCCCAAACTGGTAAAAATCAATCCACCACCTTCAATATTCGTTATCGAAGTGACAATTTAGCCATCAAAAAAGGTAAAACCTGGGAAGTAAATTTACCTCAATTCCAAGACAACCTTAGCAACGACACCAATATCACCCTAACTGTTCCCACATCTTTTGGCAAATTATCATCATCACCCCCAAACACAACTATCTCTATCAATTCCCAAACTACCACCATCCACTTTAATAAATACGTTCAAAAAAACAAACTAATTCTTACCTTTGGTGAATATCAATTATTTAATTTTAAATTAAATTACCAAGTCAAAAACACCAATAATCAAGAAGGTTTGTTTACCATTCCTATCCCACCCGACACCCAATTTCAAAAAATCATTTATAGTAGTATCGACCCTCTTCCTCAAAAAATTGAAAATGATCTCGATGGCAATTGGTTAGCCTACTATTTAGTCGCCCCACAGTCACAAATAAATATTACTGCCTCAGGTCAGGCTAAAATCGGCCAAAATCCTGATTACAAATTTTCCTCCAACCCTATTTTTAACAACCAACTTTACTGGCCCACCGATAATCCGGCCATCATCAATTTAGCCAAAATCTATACCACCCCCCGTCAAATCTATGACTATGTGGTCGCTACTCTCAACTACGACTACAATCGAATCAATGACCCGGCCCGTCGTGGCGCCTTGACTGCTTTACAAAATCCAAATTCATCACTTTGCACTGATTTTACAGATCTTTTTATCAGTATATCCCGAGCAGCTAATATCGGTGCTCGAGAAATTGAGGGTTATGCTTATTCCAACAACACCGATGTCAAACCTCTGTCAGTTGGGACCGATATTCTTCACGCTTGGCCCGAATACTATGACACCAAAAATCAAAAATGGATTGCTATCGACCCCACTTGGGCCAAAACTACTGGTGGTATCAATTATTTTGATGACCTAGACCTTAACCATCTGACCTTTGTTATCCACAACCAACAATCTGATTTTCCCCCTCCCCCTGGTTCATACAAAATCAACCCCAATCAAAAAAGTGTCGATATCAGTTTTGCTGATAGTGAAATAATAATTGACCCAAAAAGTCCCATAATCTCCACCGAATTTAACCCATTCTCCCAAAGCTATTTAATTACCAAAAACCCCAATCTTTTCTCTTATCAAAATATTTTGCCTTTGTCGGAAACAAAAATTAATTTTCCCAAAATCCCTTTCTTTTCTTCTCTTTTACCTCAAAACCAAAAAATAAAAATTACCGAGACTATTACCGTTCAAAACCCCTACCATTTTTTTAATTTATTTATTGTTATCATCTCTAGCCTCATTCTTCTTTCTTTTGGCGCTATAATACTATTACGTAAAAAATAATATGAAAAAGTTTTTAAAATACGCCCTCTATCTGGCCTTTGCCCTGACCTTACACCAAGAAATTTGGGGTAACCTAACTTTTGGACCCGACAAGATATTTACTATCATCAAAGCTTCTCTCGTTTTAGCCTTTTTTGAATTAATTTTAAAACCAATTGTCAAAATCCTCTTGCTCCCCATTTCTTTTGTCACCTTCGGACTAATCCGGATTGTCATCAATACCCTGGGTCTATATTTAGTCACCTTTCTTTTACCAATTATTACTGTCTCATCATTTAATATTTATACGTGGTCTTTATCGGGGTTTTTGGCCTATGTTGGCACTTCTTTTTTTATAAGTTTATTTCTTTATATTTTTAAAGTCATATGAAAATAGCCCTATCAATAGTTCAAATAACTCTATCAATTATTCTTTCGGCTTTGATTTTTCTTCAGGCCAAAGGCCAAAACGAAAGCAATTCTAATATCCTTTCTGATACCGGATCAAAACGTCGTGGTTGGGAAAAATTTATTTTTAACTTGACGGTATTTATTACTATTCTTTTTCTCATTTCTTCTATCACTCAACTCATCAACTAATGTTTACCAAAATTCGATTCAAATTTGAGCTCTACTTTTTTTATCTCAAGAAAAATTTTGTTTTTATCATTCTTGGCTTAATTGTGGGAATTATCAGCGTCATCTATCAAAAAAAATTAACATTAATGTATCAAAAATTCTCTACCCCAGTGGTTAAAATCGGCATCGAAGGGTTGTACACCTCCAATAACCTCCCTCTATCAATTTCTCGTCAAATTTCTTTTGGCTTGACCGAAATTACTCAAAATGACAAACCTATAATTTCTCCCCTCGTCAAAGATTTGTCAGTTGATTTAGAAAAAAATATCTATCTTTTTAAGATTGACAATACTAAAATTTGGCATGATGGCAAAAAATTAACTAGTAGCGATATCAAATATCAAATTCCCGGATTAACTTTTACTAGTCCTACCCCCGACACCTTATCCGTCACCTCTGACAAACCATTTTCCCCCCTCGAAAGTGTTCTATCCCGACCACTATTTAAAAATAAGCTAGTTGGACTAGGCAAATTTAAAGTTGCCGATATCAATTATCAAGATGGTTATATAAATTATTTAAAATTAACCTCATCCCAATCTTCACCCATTGTTTATCGTTTTTATCAAAACCAAAATGATCTTATCAACGCTTTTAAAATTGGTGAAGTTGACCAAATTGAATTAAACACTATTCCCCTCGATCTCGAGTCTGGTTGGAAAATAAATATTACCAAAAATGTCTCCACCAACACCAAATACAGTGCCATTTTTCTTAATACCCAAAAGCTAAATAACAAACAACTTCGCCAAGCTTTGGCCTATGCTACTCCCAAAAGTACCGATAAAAATGATCGTTGTCTCTCTCCAGTTTCTTCTACCTCCTGGGCCTACAACCCCTCCGTCAAAGAATACAATTTCAATCCCACTCGGGCTCGCGAACTTTTTGCTGACAATAAAATAGACTCTCTAAATTTATCTGTTGGTGATAGAAACTTGCTTAGCACCGCGGAAAACATTAAAAAAAGTTGGGAAGAAATATTAAAAATCAAAGTAAATCTAACTGTCGGACCCGTCGATTTACAAAACTTTGATGCCATTATCCATTACGGTTCTATTCCCACTGACCCCGACCAATATGTTTTTTGGCATTCGACTCAAATCAAAAGTAATGTCACCAAAATCAACAATCCCAAAATCGACAAATTACTCGAAGATGGTCGTTCCACTTTTGACACCATCGAACGCAAAAAAATTTACCATGAATTTCAAAAAGCTCTTTTAGAGGAATCTCCTGCTATTTTTTTATCTTATCCCACCATCTATACTATTACTAGATTAAAATAAAAATATGGAAAACAAAAATGATATTGATTATGTCGGGGTTATTTTAATAACTGTTTTTCTTATTTTATTATCCTATGCTGGGTATTTATCATATAGAAGTATTGACTGGGATGTTTTAAAAAGATTAGAACAAGCCCCCCTTGGCGTCCCCTCACCCATTCCAACTGTTTCTGTAGCACCTATCGCCACCCCATCGGCTAAGAAATAGTTTGTGACTAAATTAGTTGCCGTACCCCAATATTTTTATATCTATTACTAAATTCTTCAAAAGAATATTTCAAGCTTTCAACTAAATCAGAAACTCGAATAAACTTGCCATCTTTTTCTACTAGTGGGTCAACATACCTGGCCTTATTTGGTCCCACAAACTCGGAATAATCTACGTTATCGTATACAAAATTTTTCCCAGGAACTAATCGATTAAGTAAATCTAAAATTTTTTCATTTTTACTGTTTTTTAATTTCATCCAAAGTAATTCGTCATCAGTAAAAAAATCTTCTTCACTAATTATCTTTGTCTCGAGTCCAATTTTAATTGCTCCTCCTAACAAGAAATAAGAACCGTGAGAAGTCGGATCAAGCCATATTAAACGACAAAAATTCATAAATAATATTGCAAAAGTCGAAGCCAAATTTTTATCTTTAAAGTAAAAAATATTATCTTTTTCAAAAACTCCCGACAAAAACGAATTTATTAAAGATATAGGTAAAAAACCCATCATAAAACCATCACGCAAAAAATAATCCCATCTATCCACCGATATATCAGGTAAATTATTCTCTAAAAGCGGAAAATCTTCTTTATGTAATACTTTGTCCAATGAGATATCATATGATTTTAAAATTTTGGGTATATTTGAATCTAAAATAATTTGTTTCAATTTCTTATCAGCAAATTCATGTTTGACATCTTTCATCACAAAGTCAATCACGTGAGAAAAAGCTGTGTGTGATAAATCGTGGAGCAG
>VFLE01000048.1 GCA_009885205.1 Candidatus Shapirobacteria bacterium
CAATAAACAATCGACCAAAAAAAGTGTTAAAATTTCACACACCCCAAGAAGCTTTCGAAAAACAGTTATTAATTATTCAAGGTGTTCGGATAGAAAGTTGAATTCAGCTAAAACTAAATTTGCCATTGCTCGGTCAACACCAGACTTTTTCAGCTCATTATAAATTTTCTCCATTACTTCTTTTTCAATCATTATTTGTTTATATTCAAGACCATTATCTTCTATTAATTCTCTTTCTGCGCCGTATTCGAAACGACCTGGACGTTCATCTGGGAGATTACCTTTTTCGTTTAAGGAACCCGCTTGATTTGTTAATTCACAAAACAATTTTCCTGATTCTTTTATAAATCTTCTTGTCACGGGATATGTCCCAACTGCGTTTCCATCAACATATTTGATATCAAAATCAACAAACCAAGTTTGCATACCCACCTGAGAATATATTTCCATTCCCAATAATGGATCAACAGGTACTTCGTCAACCAGGTCTCGTGCGTCAAGCAATAGCTTTTTAGCCAGATCAACATCACTTACACCACTATTTTGATTATTTACACGATTAAAAATATTAATTGGTATCGCTAGTTTATTAAAGTTATATCGAATCAATTTAAGCGCCTCTGATCTGATATTGGTATCGATATTAGTATTACTATCAAATTGTTTATATATCCTTTGTAATCTAACCATTTTGTCAACATGAAGACTTGTATTTTCTGCAAAAATTTGACCATCAAAATCAATATCTGACGTCTCAAGATTTTGTTTCAACTGTTCCACTCCATTTGCCACCCTCGCAAACATTTGTCGACAAGAATTAACTTCAATCTGAGTTATCTCTTTTTCTAAGGTAAACCCATTTACGTTATTTTCTTTCGGTATTTCACCCAAATCTATGGGGGGGTAATCACCATTAGACAACCATTTTGGTAACAAAGCCACAACCGTAGCTATTGCTCCTGCTTTTAAAAAATCTCTCCTTGAAATATCTTTAGACATTATTTTAATTAGTATAATTCAAAAATCTTATACCAACACCATCTTGTTCTCCGGCAAATAAAATTTACGAGTCACTTTTAACTCATCAATAAACTCGGGGTTATGAGACACTATCAAAATCGCCCCTTTATACATTTTTAGCGCTTCCAAAATCAATCTTTGTGACAGAACGTCAAGATAAGTCGTTGGTTCATCTAGAATCAATAAATTATAGTTTTGCACTAACAACAGGGCAATACTTAATCTAGTTTTTTCCCCACCCGACAGTGATCCAATTTTTTGAAAAGCTTTGTCCCCGGGAAACAAAAATCGTCCCAATTGTGCCCGAATTACCCCTTCAGGCAAATGACAGACATCTTGCATCGTTTGGAACAAGGTTTCATTAAAATCAAAAGTTTCAAATTCTTGACTATAATATCCAATCGACAATTTATCATTGGCAATTATCTCTCCACTATCTGATTTCAATCTATCCATCAAAATTTTAATTAAAGTACTTTTACCCGCCCCGTTTGGACCCTGCAGGGCAATCCTCTCCCCTCTTTTAATATCAAAATTTATATTATCCAAAATAACTTTATCACCATATTTTTTTGATATATTTTTGGCCATTATTGGCACTTCACCCACCCAAGCGGGCTCCGGTAAATTGACTTTTATCCGTTTTGCTTCTGGTGGCATCTCGGGTAAATTATCTTCCATCTGTTCAATTCTTTTTAACAATTGCAATTTTTGTCTGACTGCCTTTTCTGACCGGACGTGGGCCATTTTAATATATCCCTTTTTCATTTGTTTTATATGCTGTCCCTGCACATGAATTTGTCGTACCAACAAGGCATCCTTATCCCCCTTTAACTTTTGATAACTTGAATAATTTCCCGCGTATTCATCAATTCCTTTTGTTTGGGGATTAATTTCAAATACCTTATCAAGTTTTGAGTCCAGCAAATTCAAGTCGTGAGACACAATCATTAGTGTATTTGGATATCGACCCAAAAAATTCATCACCCAAGACTTGCCTTCAGTATCCAAAAAGTTAGTCGGTTCGTCCATTAACAACACCTCCGGTTCTTGGATTAAAGCCCGAGTTATGGCCAATTTTGTTTTTTGTCCACCACTTAAACTTTTTGGACTATGATCTAGCCCAAATTGAGCTAATTCTAATTTAGAAATAATTCTTAGCAATTCGTAGTCTTCATGTTCATTTTTAGGGTCAACATAATTTCGGATACTGCTGGCTTTTTCCATATCCGGATCATGTTTTACTTCCTGTGGTACCAACAAAATATTTCCCGATATTTCCACCTTTCCTGTTTCTGGTTCGTACTCGCCCAACAATAATTTAAACAAAGTTGATTTTCCCGCTCCATTAGCTCCCACCAACCCCGCCTTTTGGCCCTTACCCACAAACAAATCCGCTCCATTATAAATAATTGACCGACCATAAGAATAGTGTAAATTTTTTACCGAAATCACAGGACTATTTTATCATCTCTTGTCTAACTTTTTCATAGAGCACTATCCCGGCACTTATCCCCACATTAAGGGAATCAAGCCCACTTTTCATTGGTATTGAAATTGCTCCATCACATTTTTTGGCCACTTCCTCCGATACACCCCTCGCCTCTGACCCCAAAACTAGCGCCACGCCACCTCGTAAATCTGTTTCATAAACTGATGTCCCAGTCATCTGCAGTGAATAACTTTTAATATCATTTTTTCGAAGCATTTTTAAAGCTTCAAAAATATTGGCCTTAACTACCGGTATTCGAGCAATCGCCCCTATCGAAAAATGAACCGTTTCTTCATTGTAAAATTCATCTTCATCACCCTGAAATATCAGACCATTGACCCCCGCTCCAAAAGCAGTTCGAGCAATTATCCCAATATTATTTTCAAATTCCACCCGATTAATTAACAATAAAAATGGATCTTGTTTTTTATTATACAAATCATCCAATAAATCCTCTAGTTTTCCTAAATTAGTTGGTATTAAATATCCCACCACCACCTCTCGGCTTTCCCCTTCCCTGCGCTTGGACATCCTTTCAAATGGCGTCATTTCAATTGGAACTTTGTTTTTAGTGGCCATTTCCACAATTCTTTTGGTTAAATCATCTTGTTTTAAGTCATTAACAATCTGAATTTTTTCCAGTTTACATTCCCCATCTAGTAATTCCAAAATCGCATTTTTATTTCTAACAATTAGTGGTCCCATCATATTTAATACGCCGTCCAACCACCATCAGCCGTCACCACCGTTCCATTTACTAAACTCGAATCATCACTGGCCAAAAATAACGCCACTTGAGCAATTTCCTCTGGTTCTCCCATCCGGGGATTATTAGCAATCCCTGACATGGCTCTATCCATTCCTAATTTACTGGGGTTATCTATCGTTTTACCAATATTGGTATTTACCCCACCAGGAGCAATTGCGTTACAACGAATCCCCATTCCACCATATTGAAAACCAATATTTTTAGTTAACCCAACTAAGGCAAATTTAGACGCCGTATACGCCGCCCCAGCTCGACTACCCTGTAATCCCCCGATCGAAGCAATATTGACAATCACTCCCTTCTTCTTTTCCAAAAATATTGGCATTGTTTTTCTAATTATTCTCATCGGACCAGTCAAATTAACTCCCAAAACTTTATCCCACAATTCATCGGTCACCTCACCCACCGGCACAAAATTATCCATAATTCCCGCATTATTTATCAATATGTCAACCGTCCCATATTTTTTAACTGTCTCATCAATCAAATTGTCTACGTCGCTCTGTTGTGACACATCAGCTTTTATCATCGTCCCCGGATTAATATCACAAGTCACTACTCTTGCCCCTTCTTGAGCAAACAAAACTGCAATCGCCTTGCCCATACCACTGGCGGCTCCAGTAACTATTACCACTTTATTTTGTAATTTCATATTACATAATCCTAGCACAAAATTAACAAAAGGTAGTATCATTAAATAATGAAAATTACAGAAATATTATCAAACAAAATACCTCAATGGATGGGTACAAGCAACTCAATCATTATTCATACTTTATTGTTTGCAGGTATCTTTCTTTTAAAATTTGTCGGGTTAAGTGTCGAACAAATAATGTTAATTTTGACAACCATCGTCTCGCTCGAAGCCATATATTTGTCTCTCTTTATCCAAATGACCGTCAACAAACATTCTGAAAATTTACAAGATGTTGGTCAAGATATAGACGAAATTCAAAAAAAAGTTATAGCTATTGATATTGCCAAACTGTTAAACGATATTAAATCAATAAAAAAATAAATGTTATTCTAATATATGCCTTATCCAAAATGGCATCACAGTACAATCAAAAAAATAAAAGCAATTACTGAAAAACAGTTATTGTTTCGTACAATTATTTTTAGTCTCTTTGTCTTTGTCTCTTCTTATTTCTACATTCTCAATCTAAGTGCCCGTAATCCTTTAAACAAATCCGTTGCCGATACATCTATTATTTTAATTGGATTATCTATGCTTTTAACCAGCCTGTGTTATTTTTGGAATTTTGTTGACACAAAAATAATATATCGAAAACACCTAGGGCTTGTTGGTTTTGCCTACGGAATATTTCACATTATTCTTTCTTATTCGTCTGTCCTATCTCTACTGAAACCAGAAACGTGGCAAAAAGGAATATACTGGCCTCTGTTTACCGGTGTAATTGCCACAATTATTTTTATGATTATGGCCCTTATTTCAAATCAATATTCTGCCCGAATGCTTGGCGGAATTGTTTGGCGCGCCATCCTCCGTGTCGGATACATTGCTGTCGTTTTAATTTGGCTCCATGTTTTTCTTTTAAAATCGGCTCGTATTATTACCTGGTACATCGAAGGTATGAAAACACCTCCATCAACTGGGTTAATTACCCTAATTTTTATGTCCATTGTCATTATTCTACGAATCCTTCTCTGGGTATCATTACATCAAAAAAAATCCTAGACAAAAATTTTAATTAGTCCTACACGTGAATGACCTGATTTGTAGTAATTATCAAATTCCGTAAAAATTTTATATCCTTGTTTTTGATAAAAGGTTGATGCTTCATAACCAGCCGTCCAAGTCCAAATATATTTCATTCCCAACTTTTTTGTTTTCTCTTCCAGTAAATCAAGTAACTTTTTACCATAACCAAATTTACGATATTCCTTCTCAACCAATAGGTCACTTAAATAAAAATAATCACAATACTGGTCACCAACTTTTTGTGCCAATCCACTCGAACATCCAACAAACTTTCCATCGTCAGTTACTACAAATCCATGTCTCTCTGTTACGTCTGGGGGGTTACCAAATTCAACACCGTGCTCATCAAAAGCAGTTTGTTCTCTCTTAAACTCTTGATCAGTCATTTCCCGATCTTCAAATCTGATGGTCATAACCCATTATACCGCCAAAAAGTTCGAAAAGTGCTTATTCCCCCATTGGTACGATTCACGGATTCTCAAAAGTTGTAATGCCATAATTCCCGATTTTAATTGAAATTCTCTTAAATTCTCAGGACCAGGTTGAACTGATGATTTTAACCAAAAACCTGCTAACCAGTGCAATGCTCCAGTATCAAGTCTGTCATAAAATGAACTAATATCAAAACCACTTAACGCCACATCAACTAGAGTTGCTGAAATATCAACTCGTCTATCACCTAATTGAGCCCAATTCCAATCAACAATCATTACTTCCCTTTTTTCATTATTCCAGGCACAGTTATCTGCCCGAATATCATTATGAACAAGATCTGTATATTTAAATACAAAGTTTTTGACTCTATCAACTTCGGATTGAAAATCAATAACCCCAACAGTTGTTGCGCCTTCGAACTTCGATAATCGTTCGAGCAATTTCTGCTGTAATTCAGTAGATTCTAATAACGGCAACCAACCATCATCATTTTCATTAACGTTTCTTTCTAAAAACAATTCAAGATATTTTCCGACAGGCTTAATTTGCGACAGTAAATCCATCGCCTCTAATGTTTTTTTAATTCGTGCATCTGACCAATTCGCTTTCCAATCCCAACCGTCATCTAACAAACAAGCAGTTATAGCAAAGCCAGTTTCGTCATCATTAACTGATAATAGATTCGGAGTGTGCGAAAATTGAGATAATTCCAAAAAACGGTATACCAGTATTTCTCTTTTTATCCATTTGTTTGTTTGATCATCGACACCACACTTAACAAAAACTTTTCTACCATCGTCAAGAGTTAATATTCCTCTAATTGCTTTAGTAAATCCACCTTCAACTTGCCTTAGTTCTCCTAATTTATTTTTTATATTATCCCAATTAACAGATTTGTCTTTTAGAAACTCATTACTCATAGCCAATTATATCAATTTAAACATCCTCTATTTAACCATATCACAAAAGCATATTTACCGTATCCTTAGGCCAAAAATTCGTTGCTCCCCGCTTTGGACTCAATCAAGACTGCTGTTTGTGGATATTAAGACAAAAACATAACAGCTGCTTTTAATACTTACCCCAAATACGCAAGCACAAATGCGCCAACACTAACCACAATTGACCCAGCAATTTTTTGCCACATTCTTTTTTTCTCCTTCAAAACAAAAATTGAATATAGAGTAACTAACACTATATAGACCCTCATAACTGGTATTGTTTTTGAAGCATCTTCTAGCGAATATGCAAACAACATAGTTATTGTAAATAATGCCCACTGTACGCCAACTGCCACTATCCATAATCTATTTATTTTCCACTCTTCCTTCATTTTTACAATAGTATTTTGTCCAGTAATTAGAGAAAGTATTCCAGCACATAAAAAATAAAAAATCGCACTATAGACAGGGATTGAAAAATTACTACTTATACCTTTATCAATTAATATCGTTCCAGTTATTATAAATCCGTAAATAATTGTTGCGACAATACCTTTATTAATAACAAGCTTCTTACCTTGATTGAGTGCAGTTACGCTTCCAATTACTACTAATAAAACCCCGACTATTTTCCAAAAAGTCAAAACTTCACCCAAAAAGAGAAAAGCAAACAACAACACCCAAATATTACTAAGTGGCATTAAAATACTTGTATCAGCTGTGTCAGCATTTTTTATTGCACATATTGATAAATAATCACCAATCGCACTTAGTATCGCAGAAATAACAAACAGTCCTAGTAGGTCAGTATTGGATGGAATCTTTAATCCAAAAATTGGAATAAAGCATAACGCGGTTATAGCTGCAAAAAAATCAACTAGTGCAGTAAATGCAAAGTCGTTTTTACTTGGTTTAATTTTTGACCTTACTGTAATTCTCCAACTAAACGCAAAAAAAGCAGATAGTAAGGCAAGCAATATCCCCATTTATATATTTTTAATCTTTTCTAATAATCCATCATCAATTTCAACAGTGTTTGATTTTCTTTGCTCATCACTTAACTTTGCGGACTTTTCACCAGGAAAATATATTTCATCAAACCCTTTCATCTTTGGTGAATTTTTTAATTCATCAATTGCAGTTTGGATATTATCCTTAAAATCTTTTAGAGGTCTAAACAGTGTCGGGTCAATCAAGATATAAAATGAACCCCAACCACCAGCAACATTGTTACCTACCCGAGAACCAGTCAATGCTCCACCTAATAATTCCACAATAAAAGCTAGTCCTGAACCTTTATGACCGAAAAATGGTAACAATCCACCTTCCATTGCTTTTGCTGGGTCAGTTGTTACATTACCTTCTCCATCAATAGCAGTTCCCTCTTTTATCTTTTTACCAGAATTATTTGCCACCAATAAATCACCCCATGTTATTTGACTTGATGCCATATCCAAAATTACTGGATAATTATTTGTCGGAATACCAACTGTAATTGGATTTGTTCCCCACATGGCGCTAATTGAACCATAAGGAACTAAACCACCAGCGGAATTATTAAATCCAATAAAAATTAAATCTTGTTCAGTGGCTTTTTTGGCATAAGCACCAATATAGCCAGTTACTCCCAAATCTTTTATACCCACACTAAATAATTTTGATTGTTTGGCTTTGGGAATTGCCATTTCTAGTGATTGATAAATAGGACTATACCCTAGCTTATATTGACCATCAATATGAAGTGAATTTGATGTTTCACTAATAATTTTTAGTGGCAAATCTTTGGTGATTAATTTTTGACTATCAAATGTCTTCTTAAAGGAAAGTAAACGAATAAATCCATGAGTTTTGCGACCAGCCAATTCAGCTTCAATCAAGTTTTCAGTAATATATTTTGATTCAACCTCGGATAATTCAAGCTTTTGCAAAAATTTAATAGATAAATCAACCGCCTCGTTTAGTTGCATTTTCATACCTAATTTTATCAAAAGTTCTGCAGTCCATGGCGGGGTATGTTAAATTTAGGTTTAAAAAGTGCTTGCTCCCCGCCTTGGAGTCAATCAGGACTGCGGTGTGCGGGTTTTAAGGTTTTACTTTATTGTGTATTTTGCAAAAAAGTACTGGTATATTTTCAATTTCCGAAAAATAAAATAAATTTAATTTTAAGAATTCATCATAATAATCTTTTGCTATATCAATTATATTCGGAACAACCAGAAAGTGATTTTCGGTAGAATGGATAATTTTTTTATTTATTTCTTCTCTCAGTTTTGATAAATGAGGATTAGCTACTAACCTCAAATGACTAGGGGACATGGTTTTGTTAAAACATTCTCTGCAAGGGAAAATAGGCAAAGTGCATTTATTTGATTGAAGAATTGAATATGACCAATTTTCAAAATAGGCGGTTTCGGCGTTCCTTATGTTCAATGCGACTGATTGTATTATTTTTATTTTTTCTCCCCATAATAAATCATCCTTATACTTTTCCAATCCTTCACTGGCAACTCCAACAG
>VFLE01000157.1 GCA_009885205.1 Candidatus Shapirobacteria bacterium
CAATAAACAATCGACCAAAAAAAGTGTTAAAATTTCACACACCCCAAGAAGCTTTCGAAAAACAGTTATTAATTATTCAAGGTGTTCGGATAGAAAGTTGAATTCAGCGTTTTTAATATATTCTCTAATTCGGTTTAATTCTTCTTTATCCCGAATAATCCTTTCATAAAAATTCCGTTGCCATAAACGTTTACGAAATGGTGGCCAATTATTTGATTTGACATTTTTAATATATTCATTGGTCGTCATGGTTTTAAACCATTGAACAATATCCCCCAATTGTGGGTTATTTTTTATTTCCATTGGGCGGATATTATTATTTTCCATTGGGCGGACACATCGGTCCGCCCCTACAGAAAAATTAATTACAATTATTCCGTGGAAATGATCTGGCATAATCATATATTCATCAATTTCAATATTTTTAAAATGATTTGGAATTTCATTCCACCAAAAATCAATCATTTTGCCTATTTGATTGATTTTATGTACGGGCGGCAGATGCCTGCCCGCCTCTGGAGGGTGTCCGCCCTTTTGCAATATATAATTTTCATCCCAAAACAATCTCAATTTATCCTGAATATCAATCGTTACAAAACCTGCCTGCCGGCAGGCAGGTAACATCCACCGCTGGCGTAATCATAACCCTTTAATCTTATTGATTTTCTATTACCCACGTAATAATTCTAACATCAAATCTTCATCGTAAACCCATGGGTCAGGGCCACCGCTACCGCATCCGACGCATGCGACGGGGTAATCAATTCTGTCAAATTCAAACTATCCCGTACCATTATTTCCACCTGTTCCTTTTCTGCCCGCCCATAACCAACTAAAGCTAGTTTTACTTGTAACGGCGTATATTCTGCCACTGTTAAATTATTTTTTTTACCACAAACCTTTATCACCCCAATTGCCTCAGCCACCTTTAGCGCTGACTTGGCATTCTTAGCAAAAAACAATGTCTCGATTGCCATTTCTGTAATCCCAAACCTACTAATTATGTTTTCTAAATCATTATATATTTTTCCCAGCCTTTCTTCACTTTTTTTATTCTTGTCAGTCAATATCACACCACAATCAATAAGTTTTAAGTTTTGATGTTTGATGTTTGAATTTTCCTCAATTACCCCCCACCCCGTGTTCTCTAGTCCCGGATCAATACCTAATATCATAATTAAATTATATACTATACATAACTATAGGTCCTACAAACTTTTCCACACTTGTCCACAATTATCCCCATATTATTATTAACCTTGATACTTATCATAAATATGCCCCATTATCACGTAATAATATAAATAGAGTATAATTAATTATGAACCTTATTAAAGATCAACTATTAGCCCAATACACTACTCTCAAAATCGGTGGCCCAGCCGATTACTTCATTCAAACCAATTCTAATACCGAGCTCATCGAGATATTAAAGTCAACCAACATTAAACCCATCACTATTCTCGGTAACGGTTCCAATGTTGTTATTTCCGATTCTGGTATCCGTGGGCTTGTCATCAAAAACACATCACAAGAAATCAAAATACTAACTAATACATCAGACACCGATACAAAATTTAACAAAACTTACACTCAAAGACAAGAAAACGAACCCGACAAATATCTTGACTTTGCCAAAATTGATTATGATGAATCAGGTTTTCCTGTTTCCGAAGTTGAAATTTCCTCTGGTTGTCCTTTGCCCTACGCTATCAACTGCACTCTTGACCATGGTTTAACCGGCCTTCAGTGGTTTGCCTACATTCCCGGAACTATAGGTGGCGCCATAGTCCAAAACATTCATGGAGGCTCGTATCACATTGCCGATTATCTTAAATCTGTCAAATGTTTTGATCTAAATACTAAAAAAACTATTATTTTTCTCAAAACAGACCTAAATTGGAAATATGAAACCAGTTTTTTTCTAAAAAATTCAAATTTAATCATCCTTTCCGGAACCCTAAATTTATTTCAAGGTGATGTTGTCAAAGCCAAATCAGTTCGTGATGCCTGGATGCTCCAAAAAGTTAAAATTCAACCTATGAATTCTCCTGGCAGTACCTTTCAAAATCCCAGTTTAAATATTTGTCAACCAATCTGGGGTGAACAAAAGTCTGCCGGCTGGATTATCGACCATGAATTAAATTTAAAAGGCTTTAGTATTGGCGGTGCTCAAATTTCTCCCCAACATAGCAACTTTTTTATCAACACCGGCTCCGCCACCGCCACCGATTATTACCAACTAGTCAAGCACGTCCAAAATCTCGTCAAACAAAAATTCGGATTTGATTTAATTCCTGAGATTAAATTTTTAGGGGATTTTTCAAAACCATCCAAATAAATTTTGGCAGTTCTAGCTGACGTTTCCATCTTTTTGGTTCCATGATTAAGGAAAATAGCCATTCCATCCCCATTTTTTGCACCCATCTCGGTGCCCTTTTCAAGGCTCCGGAATAATAATCAAAACTCCTCCCCACTCCCATCACCAAACTCACTTTTAACTTCTCAAAATTATCATCAATCCACAATTCCTGTTTTTTCATCGCTCTGGCCACAAACAAATAGTCTACCTTTGTTTTAAAATCAAAATCTTCGGCCCTAAATCCCACCACTTTTAATTTTGGATACTTTTTCAAAAAATATTTTGCCGTTTTTTCCGACCTGTCGGTCCAACCACCATAAAAATATACTGTTTGCCCATTTCTTTCGGCCATTTTACACAAATCATCCATCAAATCCGCCCCTGTTATCAAATTTTCTTTGTGTTTTCCCGCCAATATCTCTAATCCCACCTTAAATCCCAAAATAATTTTTTGAAGTTTGAAGTTTGCCT
Source organism: Candidatus Shapirobacteria bacterium (assembly GCA_009885205.1). Taxonomy (GTDB): domain Bacteria; phylum Patescibacteriota; class Microgenomatia; order UBA12405; family UBA12405; genus UBA12158. The sequence continues at coordinate 2,834 of VFLE01000157.1, forward strand.
GCCCGCTGTGGTGGGAAGTTTGAAGTTTTTCTGCCCAAATCAATCCAATACCGTCAATAACATTGTAAGTAGTCCTGCTTTGCAGGATCTCCAAAAACTTCTTGTCCTTCCTCGTCGCCATCACAAATTCGGGGTTTACTGTCGCCAGCCAAATTTTCTTCTTTTTTTCTATATCAGACTCTATCACACTTAGCAGTCTAGCCTTATCTCTGCCAAATAAAGGAAAACCAAACATATTACCTACTTTTCCACCACTTTTACTATATCCCCTGGTTCTATTTTTATTCTTCACTCATCTATTTTATCAAAAAAAGACCTATCACAACTACTTTAATTTTTAAAAAATACAAAATTATAAATTTTTTAGCCGATAATAATAAACTTCACCCTACATATTATTATACTACAAGATATATATATCAACTATATCACTCCCCAAAATATATACATAATATAAGATAAACTTACTAATATTTACTTTAATCATAATTTATTCCAATTGAACAACATTTATACTCCAATAATTTATGTAACATACCAAGTTTTTTTGAAGTTTGAAGTTTTGAATTTTGAATTTATTTTATGTAGTTATATTGTCTTATTTTTTTTGATGTTTGATGTTTGAAGTTTAAAGTTTTTCAAAAATATAGGTAATATTTTTGAAATATATCACCTCAACGATTGTCGGTACAAATCCCAGTTATCAATTACCATCCCAATCCCCTTTACCACACAAAGTTCAGAGTCAATTGCCACATGAACTGGTATTCCTATTTCTCGCGATAACCATAAATCCAGGCCTCTGGTCTTAGCAAACGCTCCTGTCAAAATCACCCCTCGATCAATAATGTCACCTATCAGCTCAGCTGGAGTTATCTCCAAAACCGATTTCATCAACACTACAATTTTTTCCATTTCCGGTTTAATCAAATCAAACACCTCCGTTGAAGAGATACTTACTCTTTTTGGTAAACCATTTACTAAATCTCTACCCCCAATATCCAAGAATTCCTCTTTTTTAAGCTTAACTACCGCCAATAATTTAATTTTTATTTCCTCTAAAACTTGTTTTCCCACTACCAAAGAGTATTGACTAGCCAAATACTCACCAATCATCTCATTAACCACCCCTCCTCCTTGTCTTATTTGTTTGACTTTTACCACCCCCCCCGAAGCAATAACTGCCACTTCAATCACTCCTCCACCCAAGTTAACGATCATGTTTCCATAAACATCGGCAATCGGCACCTTGGCTCCAATTGCTGCCGCCAAAGGCGAATCAATTAAATATACTTTTCGTGCCCCCGCCTCTTGCAAAACATCAATTACTGCCCTTTGCTCAACCTGAGTATTTCCCGAAGGTACCGCCGTCACTATTTCTGGTCTCACAAACCAGTTGTTTCCCATCACTTGTTGCAAGTAACTCTTTAGCATTAGTTTGGCTCCCTCATAATCAACAATTACCCCAAATTTAATTGGTTCCAGTACTTCAATATATTGGGGCGATCGACCCAACATTTTTAGGGCCTCTTTTCCCAAAGCAATTTTCTTTCTATTTTCAACATCAACCGCCACTACCGATGGTTCTTTCAATACCACCTCACCATCTTTTAAAATAACTGTTTCACAAGTTCCAATATCAATCGCCAACATGCTTTATAATACATCTAGTATGACCAAAAACCCATACAACAAAAGTATTATTGTCATGTTTTCGGTCTTATCTGCCATTATTTCTACCACTTATCTCATCTCGATTATTGCTCGTGGTTATATCCCTGAGTTTGACAACGGTCTAAAAATCAAGGCTACTGGGTTGTTATCAGCCAACTCTTTACCCAAAAACGCCAGCGTCTATATTAATGACAAACTTTACACCACCACTGACGACACCATAAATTTAGTGCCCGGCGATTATCAATTAAAAATTGTCAAAGATGGTTACTTACCTTGGAATAAAAAAATTACTATTCAAAAAGAAATGGTTTATCAAACTCAGGCTTCTCTTTTTAAAACAAATCCCAAATTAACACCTTTGACCCTTAGTCATGTTATTAACCCCACTACCAACCAAAACCGCGATCAAATGGTTTTTATTGCTACCTCTTCCTCATCCAGCGCCAAACCAGGAATATATTTAATCGAAGCCAACTATTATTTATCTTTACTTTTAAGCAACTATCAACCTAAGTTCATTGTTCAAAATCCCTACTCCCCAAGCGATAAAACTATTACCTTTACCTTTTCTCCCAATTCAAAACAATTGTTACTCAAGTCAACCCTCAAACGTAATCAATACCTAATTGACTTAATAACCAACCAAATTTCCCCACCCAGTGAAAAAATTAATCAAGAGTGGCAGGTCCAATCAAAACAACTAGAAACCATTACTTTAAATAAATTACCCAAGATTTTTCTCAACACTATTGCCACTAATCCTGCCTCCATTTCATTTTCTAGTGATCAAAACAAGATTTTATACCTCCTAAACAACCAATACCAAGTCTATGACATTGAAAAAAACTTAAATTATACAATTGGAGAAAAAAACAATATGAATTCACCATTTTGGCTTCCCAAGTCAAACAGTATTATTTATACCGATTTCCACAAAATCAAGAGCATCGAATTTGACGGTAGCAATGACAACACTATTTTTTCCCAAAACCTTGACATAAAAACCATAATTCCCCAATTTGATGGAGAAAATCTCATTATTTATACCGACAATATCTATACCCTAACCATTAAATAATTATTTACACCTTCTCGACTCAAAGTTAGTCACTTCCAAATCGTCTTTCAAAAAAGCCACCACCTTATCAACATAGTCATTTGCCAAACAATCAGAGTTTAATTCAATTGTGTCATATGGAGCTTCTAATCTAGGTTCCGAATAAGTGATTGAATCACCTAAAACCTGCTGCTGACCAACAAAACTACCTACTTCTACAAACCTCAATGGCACCATTACCATTAACGCCAAGACAAAACTAACTATTAAAGTTCTGACATTTTGATTAAATTCATTATTCATACAATCAGTATGAAACATTTTTTACAATTGTCAACAAATTAATAAATTATAGTTTCTTACCACCAAAAAGACACCAACATTGACCTCATCAGTCGACCATGTCCAGTGCTAAAATTAATTTATAAAAAACAATTTATTATATACAAAGATAACTTAATAAATCTTTATACATCAGTATTAATTTTGCTATAATCTAACTTATTCAGGGATTGGCGCAATTCCTGCCTGCCGGCAGGCAGGGGCTAGCGCGATACAATACATTAACAACAGGGATTGGCGCAATTGGCTAGCGCGCACGGTTCGGAACCGTGAGGCTGATGGTTCGAATCCATTATCCCTGACTTTAAAATTTATATTTTAAAAAAAATTTTTAAATTTTAAATTAAAAATTAGTTTTTTCTTTGTCCTCATAGTTCAATGGATAGAACGAGGGTTTCCTAAACCCTAAATCCAGGTCCGATTCCTGGTGAGGATACAAAATTACCGCAATATTCTAATATATAAATCATCCATAAACCGCATTTTATAATCTATATTCCGTAATTTCCCCGCACATATTTTAATGTTAAACAACTTCCCATTATTAATCGTACTTTTACAAAAATCAACAATAATTAATATACAAAATAATACTTTATATATCACTAACTCCGCAAAACTAATTTTTGACAAAAATATTTCTCAAAATCATTTTTCAAAATCTGATCAATCAATACCTATAAACAACCTATTATTTCACTCCAAATCATCAAACTACATCACTATACAATAGACCAAAATACATCAACCAAAATTATCTTTTATTTCTTATCCCTTACTTAAAAAGTATTTTCTGTGATTTAAAAATTTATTTTTTATCCTAAATGTCTGTACAAACCACCTGTCATTACTACTTAGCAGAGATATTAAACTACTGCCAAATTAACCATCTTGCCTTCAACATAGATCTCTTTCACAATCGTTTTTCCCTCTAACCACTTTTTAATATTTGGCAATTGCTTTGCCATTTCAATTATTTCGTTTTGATGTTTGAAGTTTGCCTGCCCGCCGTGGAGGGAAGTTTGAAGTTTTAATTGATCCCTTACCTTACCATTAATAGCTATTGGTATCGTCATGTTTTCCTCAATTAAGTATTTCTCCTCCACCCCCGGCCATGACTCACTATGTACTGAAACATATCTTGAATCTATTTCTTCTAGATGATTTTCTTTCTTATATATATAGCTCCATAGCTCCTCTGCTGTATATGGAGCAAAAGGTGCCAGCATCTTCACAATTTTCTTAATATTATCCCGACTCAACACCATCAACCACCTATGGCCAACATTCAAAGGAATAACACTCTCATCAATTCTTATTTTATGTAATTCATTTAGCAACTCCATCAAAGAAGCGATAGCGGTGTTATATCCAAATTCTTCTATATCTTTTGATACTTTTGCAATAGTTTTATTTAACAATACAATTGCTTCGGGATATTTATCTTCAGTCGACAAAGCCAAAATAGATAGTTTTGCTTCATTGTCCAAATATTCTAATGCAATATTAAATTTTGACAAAAATCTCTTCACTCCCATCAGTGTATTTTCATTCCAAGACATAGTTCCCTCAAATGGTCCCATAAACATCATATACATCCGCACCACATCAACTCCATGTTTATCAGCCACTGACTCGGGTACAATTACATTACCCCTCGACTTACTCATTCTCTGATTGTCTGGCCCCAAGATTACCCCGTGCGACGTCCTCATTTTATACGGCTCAGGTAATCCTTTAGGAAAAAGTCCTTGATCATATAAAAATTGATATATAAACCGTGAATATAGTAAATGCAAAGTATTATGCTCATCTCCACCGATATAAACATCAACTGGTCCCCAATATTTTAGTAGATCAAAATCTATCAACTTATCTTTGTTAAATGGATCAATATATCTCAAAAAATACCAATCCGAACCGGCCCAATTTGGCATCGTATCTGTTTCTCGTTTAGCATCAGATCCACAATTAGGACACTGACAATTCACAAATTCCGGTATACGTGACAATGGACTTAGTCCATCATCCGTCGGTTCATAAGCCTCTACCTCTGGTAAAACCAAAGGCAATTGATCTTCAGGCACAGTAAACCAACCATAGTATTTCTTTTTTTCTTCTTCGTTTTGATGTTTGATGTTTGAATTTTGAAGTTTATGATTTTTTGCACATTCTTCACAAAAAATCATTGGTATCGGTTCTCCCCAATAATGTTGTCTGCTAAATATCCAATCACGTAAATGATAACTATTTGTTCCTTCTCCAATCCCTTCACTCTTAATCCATTCGATTGCCTTTTTTATTGCCTCATTTTTATTTAACCCATTCCATAACGGGCTATTAATAATTTTTTCATCATCATAAACATTAATAATTGGCAAATTATATTTGACAGCAAATTCTTTATCTCTATCATCATGAGCTGGCACCGACATAATCGCTCCCGTTCCATAACTTGCCAATACAAAATCAGATATCCAAATTGGGATTTCTTTATTATTTACTGGGTTAACCGCATACAATCCCGAAAATACCCCTATTTTATCTTTGTTTAAATCTGTCCTCTCCATTTCACTTTTCTTTCTTGTTTCAATCAAATATTTTTTTATTTCTTCATTACTCTTTGCCAATTCTAAAGATAAATCATGTTCTGGCGAAATCACCATAAACGTTGCTCCATATAAAGTATCTGGACGAGTTGTAAATATTTCTAAATACTTCGTAGAGACGTGATTAATCACGTCTCTACTAGAAATTTCAAATTTTATCTTCGCCCCCTCACTTTTTCCAATCCAATTAATCTGAGCTGTTTTAACTTTATCAATAAAATCCGTGTCTTTTAATCCATCCACCAACCGATCCGCATAATCAGTAATCTTCACTACCCACTGCGAAATATTTCTCCGACTAACCTCGGCATGGCACCTTTCACATTTTCCATCAATAACTTCCTCGTTGGCTAGTCCTGTTTTACACGAAGGACACCAATTAATCGGCATTTCTTTTTTGTATGCCAGTCCCGCCTCAAATAATTTAATAAAAATCCATTGTGTCCACTTATAATAATCAGGGTCAGTCGTATTTACCTCACGACTCCAATCAAACGAAAAAGCCAATTTTTTCATTTGTGACCTAAACATATCAGTATTTTCCTTGGTCACCTCCTGTGGTTTTCGCTTCATTTTAATCGCATAATTTTCTGTTGGCAATCCAAAAGCATCCCAACCCATGGGGAAAAGTACATTATACCCCTGCATTCGTTTAAACCTAGCATAAATATCTCCACCCGTAAACGAAAAAGCATGACCCACATGCAACCCCGAACCCGACGGATAGGGAAATTCATTTAACACATACATTTTTGGTTTTGTACGGGCGGATCCCTGTATCCGCCCTAGGTCGATATGGGAATCGACCCCTACATCATCCGCCTTATACAAATTTTTATTTTCATCCCAAATTTTCTGCCACTTACCCTCTATTTCTTTAAAATCCATATTTGTATTTTATATCAAAACCGACTCTGTTACACTATATAATGCAAAACAAAATATTAATTATCGAAGACGATCCTTTTTCTGCCAATCTTTACAAACATCATTTCGATCAAGCTGGTTATATTTCTCAAATCGCCATCAATGGCCGCATCGCCCTCGACTTACTCGATTCATTCCACCCCGATTTAATAATTTTAGATTTAATTCTCCCTAAAATTAACGGCTTTACTCTTCTCCATTTCTTTAAAAAAATTCCTGTTATTATTGTCTCTAATCTCGAGCATGAAGAAATTGCCGGTGTCAAACTGTTTATTACCAAAGAATCACTCGACTATCAAAAACTTTTAACCAAAATAAAAGAATTACTCCATCACCACACTCCCATTCTCATCAGTTCTCACCACACTCGTTCCCACTCCTAAAACTCTTCCTAAAACTTCTGGAGCCGGATGGCCATAATTATTTTTCCCCACCGACACCACCGCAAAATTAGCATTTACTTTTTGCAACCATTCTTGAGAGCTACTTGTTTTTGACCCATGATGTGACAATTTAACTACATCAATTGGTCTATTTACTCTATCAATAATACTTTTTTCTACCAATTCATCAATGTCTCCGGTAAACAAGACATTTTTATTTTCATAATTTAATATTCCTACTATTGAATCATTGTCTCGTGGCAACAATCCCACCTCAGGATAAATCACTTCAAATTTAAAATCTTGCCCTACCACTACATCACCCTCAAACAAATCCCCTAGCCCCACAATTTTCCCAATATTATAATATTTTTTTAAATTTTCCAGTCCTCCACTGTGATCACTATCCATATGTGACAACAATATTATCTCCAATTTTTTATCCCCTAACGGTAAATTTTCATCCAAACATTTTTCTACATTACCCTTAACTGGCCCGGTATCAATTAACATTTGAAAATAACCTGATGTCACCAAGGCCGCATCCCCCTGCCCCACGTTACAAAAAATAACTTTAACACTGTTGCTCGGAACAACCATCAACCACCCCCAAGCCAAATAAATTAAACCTAATAAAAAATATTTTTTATACACTTTTCTTTCTCATATAATAACCAATCAGCATTAAATAACCACCCACCATCATCCACCAATTAAAACTAATTTTTAGCAAAACCCAGTCAGGCGCCGATAAAACCTCGACTACTTTTTGGACATAAACCAACAGTGGATACAACAGCCACAACACTGGTCTAAAAATAATTCCTACAAACCCCAACACTGTAATCGTCTCTACCAAAAATAAAGTCATCAAATTTGATATTGGTGCAATCAAACTTAGACTCCCAAACTTCCACGCCAAGATTGGCAATAGATATAAATTTACCCTCAACGTCGTTTTTATCACCCCTTCATCTGGGTTTTGCGACACCGCTATAAATGCCAAAAACGACATCCAAAAACTAACCGACCCCAACACTCGATAATCTGCCACCACCATTATCAATACCACCAAAATCAACATTCGCCCCAAATTTGTTTTTCTCCCCAAAAATTGACCCAGATACATTACCGTCACCATCACCACCGCCCGCACCGCCGGTATTTGCCAACCAACCAAACTGACATAAAACCACCCCATCATAATTCCCAAAAATATTGCTCGTTTCCGCCCTATCCACGTGGCTAACAGTTCTATTAACCCTTTTACCACAATCATTAAATTTGACCCTGACACTACTAATATATGTATCAATCCCGTCGCTACCATTTGATTATAAAATTCTTTTGATATCCCCGACACATCTCCCAACAACATGGCTACTAACATCGACGCCTGGGAATTTGGCAAATACTTTAAAAAAATTTCACCAATCAATTTTGTCTTTAAGCTTATCATAGGTCTTGTCCCCAATCCCCGATACCTCTTTTAACTGCTCTTTGTTTTTAAATTGGCCCACACTATTTCGATAATCAATAATTCTTTGAGCCATCACCTCGCCTATTGCTGGTAAATCCACCAATTGTCTAATCGTTGCCGTATTTATATTTATCTTTCCGGTTACTTTTTGTTCTGCCTTAACTATTGCCACCTCTTTTTCTTTTAAATTATCCGCCAATTTAACCCGTAGCCCTACAATCATCAAAACCACTCCTATCAAAATAATTACATCTCCCCATTGTACGGGCGGAATCCTATTTCCGCCCTTTATTTTTATATTGGGCATCTTTATTTTTATATTGGGCATCTTTATTTTTATATTGG
>VFLE01000155.1 GCA_009885205.1 Candidatus Shapirobacteria bacterium
CAATAAACAATCGACCAAAAAAAGTGTTAAAATTTCACACACCCCAAGAAGCTTTCGAAAAACAGTTATTAATTATTCAAGGTGTTCGGATAGAAAGTTGAATTCAGCGAGTTATGCTCAATAAAATAGTTGTCAAGGGGGCTCGGGAAAACAATCTCAAAAATATTTCTTTTGAATTTCCCAAAAATCAGTTAGTCGTGTTTACTGGAGTTTCTGGTTCCGGTAAATCTAGTATGGCTTTTGATACTCTTTTTGCCGAAGGTCAACGCCGTTATGTTGAATCATTATCATCGTATGCTCGCCAATTTTTAGGCAATTTAAAACGTCCCGAAGTTGATTTAATCGAAGGTTTATCCCCATCTATCGCCATTAATCAAAAAGCCATTTCCCACAATCCTCGCTCGACTGTTGGCACTGTTACCGAAATTTATGATTATCTTCGTCTTCTTTTTGCCCGTATCGGTCATCAACATTGTCCCAACTGTGGTCGGGAAGTCATGCCTCAAACTAGTAAGCAAATTGTCACTCAAATTATTGATATTATCAAAAAAGAAATCGACTCGACTCCTTATCGTTTTTTAATTCTCGCCCCCATGGTCCGCGCCAAAGCCGGTGATTTTCATGGATTAATTGATAATGTCAAAAAACAAGCTTTTAAATATATCCGTGTTGATGGCAAATTAATTGATTTGTATACTGATTTTGGTCTAGTTAAAACCAACAAACACAATATTGATTTGGTTTGTGACCGAGTTTCGGTTACTCGCGAATCTTTAAAAAATGAATCAGATTTATATTCTCGTCTGGTCGATAGTGTCGAACAAGCCATGAAATTTAGCAACGGCCTCTGCTATTTTAGTAAAATTTTTGACAATAGTTTTGAATTTCCTTTAGATCCAAAAGAGTTTAAAGATACTCTTTACTCTGAAAATTTTGCCTGTCCTGTCTGCAATTTATCCATGCCCGAGCTTGAACCTCGCCTTTTTTCTTTTAATTCCCCCCAAGGTGCCTGTCCCGAATGCAAAGGCTTAGGTTCTAAGTTTCAAATTGATAGGTCAAAATTTCCCGAATGGAAGGCCAAATATTTAGAGCAAAAATATTTCTCCTCAACCTCAGAAACTGTTCGTGAAGAATTAGAGCATTACATGATCAAAGAAAAATGTCCGTTATGTTTGGGAACTCGTCTAAACGCCGACGCCTTGGCCATTACGGTTATGGACAAAAATATTGCCCAAATTTGTCAGCTGCCAATAGAAGAATTTTTTAGTTGGGTCAATAAATTATCATCAGATTTAGTTTCCAATCAAGAGAAGAGTATTTTAGAATCAATCCAACGCGAAATTCATTCTCGTCTCGAATTTTTATTAGCCGTTGGTCTCGATTATTTATCACTCGAGCGCGAAGCCGGGACATTGTCTTCCGGCGAATCACAACGTATCCGCCTGGCTTCTCAAATTGGTACTGGTCTGACTGGTGTTCTCTATATTTTAGACGAGCCGACTATTGGTTTACATTCACGTGATAATGACCGACTTATTGGCACTTTACAAAAACTAAAAGATTTGGGCAATACTGTCGTCGTCGTCGAACATGATGAAGATGTTATCCGTCACGCCGACCACATCGTTGATTTCGGCCCCCTCGCCGGCCAACATGGTGGTTCTATTATTGCAGAAGGCACTCTTCAGCAAATCCTTGCAAGCAGCAAAAGTTTAACCGGGCAATACATGTCCGGTAAAAAAACTATATCAACAAATATTTCAAAAATAATTAATAACAAAAAAATTATTATTAGTGGAGCAAAACAGTGGAATTTAAAAAACATTACTGTTGAGTTTCCTCTAAATTCTCTAACTGCCGTTACTGGAGTTTCCGGCTCAGGCAAATCTACTCTAGTTCATGACACACTTTATGGTGGAGTTCGCAAAGCTACTCTTGGCGCCTATTACGGTACCATTGGTGAATATGACAAAATAACTGGTTGTGAACATTTAAAAGATGTTTTATTGGTCGATCAATCTCCTATTGGTCGCACCCCTCGCAGCAACCCTTCCACTTATACCAAAATTTTTGATGATATTAGGGTACTTATGGCTAAAACTACCGAATCACAAATTCGTGGATTTAACGCTGGCCGATTTTCTTTCAATACCAAAGGTGGCCGTTGTGAAGCCTGTCAGGGTCAGGGACAAATAAAAATAGAAATGCAATTTTTAGCCGATATTTATGTCAAATGTGACGAGTGTCAGGGCACCCGTTTCAAACCAGAAACTCTCGAGGTAAATTATAAAGGCAAAAATATCAGCGAAATTTTAGGTCTAACCTTTGACGAAGCTGCTGATTTTTTTGCCAACATTAATTCGATTAAACGCAAAATTGCCACCATCCGCGAAGTTGGTTTAGGTTATTTAAAATTAGGTCAACCCAGCAATACCTTATCTGGTGGTGAATCACAACGATTAAAAATCAGCCGAGAATTAGTCAAAAAAATCGACGGTAAAATTCTCTATATTTTAGATGAACCGACTACCGGCTTACATTTTTATGATATTGATAAATTAATCAAAGTTTTACGTCGTTTGGTTGATATGGGTAATACAGTTGTCGTTATTGAACATAATTTAGATGTCATCAAAAACTCCGACTGGATTATCGATATGGGCCCCGAAGGCGGTCATCGTGGTGGTGAGTTAGTTGCCTCCGGCACCGTCGCCGATATCATCGCTTGCCCCAAATCCTACACTGGCCAATATTTAAAAAAACAGCTAACTACTCTATTGCCGAAAAAGTAAAACGTGAAGTATTAGTAATCATAATAACCCATTGATCAGTATTATTAATCAAATATTCGCTCAACATATCTCCATTGTGACTTAAAACAACACTATTGTGTTGTTTAATTTTACTCTTTCCATTTTTATCTGTTCGTATTACAATCGAATCCTGTTCTACATCGGTTGATACAAAAAACATTGGTACATTTCCTAAAACTCGCGATATATCAGCTAAATTAGCAAATTTATCAACGATAAATGGTTGGGATTTATCACCAGATTGGATCGTTTCAAACACTATCGACAATCTCATATTTTATATTAATCTATTTGCTCAAAGCTATGACCATTAATTAATATTTTTGTATTACGAATCATACATATCCTATTAACAGTTCCGTTAATTGAAAGAGGAGGAGTGCCCTTAAGTACCCTGTAATTTACCGTCCATACGGTCAAAGACGTATCGAATGTTATTCGAGACGTAGAACAAGAATCAATTCGAGTAATAATATCTGGTATGTTCTCTAACTCTTTTAATTGATCTCCTATATATGTACCTTCTGGAATATCAATTTTTAGTTTTTCAAATCTATGTATTAGTGTCATTGCCAGTATAATATCATATCAATGAATATCAACTTAAAAAATATTCCCACCTCTCCCGGGGTCTACATTTATCGCAATAAAAATGGCGAGATTATTTATGTTGGCAAGGCCATTAATTTAAAAAAGAGAGTCTCCCAATATTTTTTGCGTGACGATGCCCTCGGGCCAAAAACCAAAACTCTCGTATCTCAAATAGCTAATATTGAAACCCGGGTTGTTGGCAGTGAAATCGAGGCCCTAATTCTCGAGTCATCCCTTATCAAAAAACATCTTCCAAAGTACAACTCTTTAATGCGTGATGATCGATCATATTTATATATTGTCATCACTCGTGACCCACTACCTACTATATATAGTATCCATAAATCTGGTTTGCCCGATTCAGCCGACGTCTTTGGTCCCTTTCCCTCAGGCTCCGATGTTAAAAGTTTGTTAAAGACAATTCGACATATTTTCCCATATTATACAAAAAAACATGGCAAGACTCAGTGTCTATATTGTCATTTGGGATTATGTCCTGGACCAAACATTTCTGGGGCTTTATATAAAAAAACTATAAACAAAATCAAAAAAATATTAAATGGAAAATTTGGTCTACTTCGACATCAATTAATAACCGAAATGAATACATATTCAAAACTCCAAAAATACGAGCAATCACTAATTATCAAAAAACAAATTGAATCACTCGATTATGTTGTCACTGGCTGGAAAAACTTATCAGACTTATTTACCGAAATTAATTTGCCCGATGATATTTCCTCTCGGGCTATTTTAGAATTGCAAACAACCTTATCACCCTATTTACCTATCAAACAATTAAAACGTATCGAATGTTACGATATTTCCCAACTAGGTACCAAATATTTTGTCGGCTCCATGACCGTCGCCATCGATGGCAAACCCGACCATAGCCAATACCGTCAATTTCGCATTCGTAGAGACGTGATTAATCACGTCTCTACGAACGATATGAAAGCCAATGATTCTTTTATGATTCGTGAAATCGTCTATCGCCGTCTTCAACATCCCGAGTGGGGGACACCTGACTTAATCATTGTTGACGGTGGCAAACCACAAGTTTCATCTGTTTCAATCATCACAAATATTGCCGTAGGCCTCGCTAAAAAACACGAAACAATAATAATAAAAAAAGATAATAATTTTATTGAGATAAATTTGCCAAAAAATTCTTCTGCCCTAAATCTACTCAAAAATATTCGCAACGAAGCCCACCGTTTTGCCAATCGTTACCGTAAAAAACTTATGTCAAAAAACATCATTTGACAAGAACTCAAAACAGGTTTAAGATATTCAACTATGACAAAAACAATTCGCTCACTCAACATATCGGCGGATATTTTTGCCAAATTTATTTGCCTCTCCAACTAAGAAGTCGTTTTAATTAAAATCGACTTCAGACAATTGAGAGGTTTTTTATTGAAAACATATGACAAAACAACAACTAACCAAAGAAGGTTTACAAAAGTTACAGCAAGAACTCGCCAAGCTAAACCAAAAGGCCTCGCAGCTTGTTGATCGTCTCGAAGAAGTAGCCCAGCCCGACGAATCAGGTGAAGATAGTCTCGCCTCCCAATTAAAAGCAGAACTTGAAGTAGTCAATGATAAAATCTCTGGCTACGAAGAAGTTTTAGCCAATATTGAAATTGTTGACAGTAAAAAATCAAAATCAAATGTCTCTGTTGGTTCTATTGTCAAAGTCGAAATTGCGGGCAAAACCAAAAAAGAATTTCAAGTTGTTTCTGAGTTCGAAGCTGACCCAGTTGCCAACAAAATTTCCGATCAATCACCTCTAGGTATTGTCCTTTTGGGTAAAAAAGTTGGTCAAGAGTTTGAAATCACTGCCCCTGCTGGCAAATTAAAGTACAAAATCGTATCTATAAACTAAACAAAAACAACATAGTTTTTATATTTGTTTTAAAATACATTATAATTCGTAATTCGTAATTCGTAATTCGTAATTAATAATTAATTATCTATGTCCGATTTAGTAGAACAACGTCAGAATAAATTAAATGAGTTAAAAAAGATTTGTGATGCCTATCCTCAACCAAATTTAGCTTCTCGAAATACAACTGCCGAATCTTTAGAAATGGATGGCAAGCAAGTAACTGTTGCTGGTCGAATTTTATTACTCCGTGGTCACGGCAAAATTTTGTTTGCTGATTTACACGATTTATCGGGCAAAATTCAACTTTTTTTTGAGCAAAAAACTTTAGTCGAAAAAATGGATCAAACCAAGTTATTTGATTTGGGCGATATAATTTCCGCTACTGGAGAAGTTTTTAAAACCACTGCCGGCGAAATAACCATTCGTGTTGTTGATTTTCAAATCTTAGCCAAAAATTTGCGTCCTCTCCCCGAAAAATTTCATGGGCTTACTGATGTCGAGGAACGCTATCGTCAACGTTATGTTGACCTAATCGTCAATCCTGAATCACGTCAAATTTTTAAAACCCGCAGTCTTATTTTATCCACCATGCGCCACTTTTTAGACCAACATGGTTTTATGGAAGTTGAAACGCCGATTTTACAACCAGTTTATGGCGGTGCCTCAGCCAAGCCTTTTATCACCCGTCACAATGAACTTGACCAAAATATGTATCTGCGCATTAGCGACGAATTATATTTAAAAAGATTAATAGTAGGAGGGTTGGAAAAAGTCTACGAAGTATCAAAAGATTTTAGAAACGAAGGTGTCTCTCGTTTTCACAATCCCGAATTTACTCAAATCGAATTTTATTGGGCATATGTCGATTATGACGAGTTAATGCGTCTTACCGAGGATTTAGTTTCAACTACAATTCAGGCAGTAAAAAATTCTTTAATCGTCAGTTTTCAAGGCAAAGATTTAGATTTTACCCCACCTTTTGCCCGTCTTACCTTCCGTGATGCTATTTTTGAAAAACTAAATATTGATATTGATAAAATCAAAACCGAAGAACAATTTTTGGATGAAATAAAAAATAAAAAATTAAAATTAGACTTAACCGGAGTTGTTGGATTAGGGGGTTTGTTTGACGCCTTGTATAAAGAATACGTCAGACCATATTTAGTTGGCCCCGTATTTCTTACTGATTATCCATCCGAAATGATAGCCCTTGCCAAGAGAAAAGCTGATAATCCCGACAAAATTGCTTCTTTTCAATTATTAGCCTGTGGTACCGAGTTATTAAAAGCCTACAACGAGTTAAATGACCCTGCCGATCAAAAAGATCGATGGTTAGATGAAGTTGCTTTAGAAAAGAAAGGAGCAGAAACTGCCATGCAAATGGACGACGATTATATCCGCGCACTCGAGTACGGCATGCCTCCCACCGCCGGTTGGGGCATGGGCATCGACCGTTTCACCCAATTTTTGACCGATTCTCCTACTATCAAAGATGTTATTTTATTCCCGGCCATGCGCGAAGAAACACAAAACAAAACGGTAGGAACAGATCCAAGTATCTGTTCCTCAACAAAAAATAATGAAATTGGTCTAGCCTCCGACAAAATCATCATCGGTGAAATCATCGAAATGGAAAATCATCCTAATGCCGATAGCCTTCATGTTTTAAAAATAAATACCGGTTCTGAGACTCTCCAAATCGTCTGTGGTGCTCAAAATATTGCCGTTGGGGATATCGTCCCAGTGTCAACTATTGGCGCCCAAGTTTTCGACGAAGAACATAATCCCATGGAAATCAAAATCGCCAAACTTCGTGGCATCGAATCCCATGGTATGCTTTGTTCCCCTCGCGAGCTCGGCCTCGGTGACGATCACTCCGGCATTTATCTTTTGGATAAAAAATTAAAAGAAAATTTAGGTGAACCAGTTAATAAGTTTGTAAAATAAATATGGATACCTGTGGCATATTCGAAAAATTTGATTTACAAAATAATTTATTAAAAGAATATAAATATTGGTATTTATTAATTCGCAAAAAACAAAAAAATATTGGTTCTTGTGTTGTAATTTTAAAAGAACATGCATTTCCTTTGCAACAAGTTTCACCAGAAGCTATGGCTGAATATGCAACAATAACCCGTGAAATAGAACTCTCACTACAAAAATCTTTTGACGCCTATTTAGTTCAACATCTATGTTTAATGTTTGTTGATAAACATATTCATTTTCATTTATTACCACGATACAAAGAAGTGTTTAATTTTGAAAATAAAGAATGGATTGATAACCAATCTCCAAATCCTTTCGAACAAACTGATATTGAATTAAATCAAGAATATTTAAATCTTATTAAAAATAAATTGTTAGAAAATATTAAATAAAATATGGATCATCAAAAATTCAAAGACGCGGTAAAGGCAAATTTAGAAAATAATATTTACAATCACAGCCTATCTCTTGAAGCCTGTATGCTGGGCCTTTACGATTATTTTAAAGAAAACAATTTACTCGACAGCAACGAACCGACTCGTGAAGAATGGGGGATTGCTGGCTTAATTCACGACATTGATTTTGGAGGAGATACTAAAGAACAACATCCACTAAAAACCAAGGAAGTTTTGGCAAAATATGGACTAGAAATAAACGACACCATTCAACAAATAATTTTGTCCCACGATGGACGACAAAATATTAAAATGGACAGCAAGGCCAAATGGTCAATTTTTTGCGCCGACTCTCTCACAGGTTTAATCACTGCCGTCGCTTTCGTCTACCCAGATCGTAAATTATCTTCAGTCAAAGTTTCCTCTGTGCTAAAAAGATTTTTAAAAGAACCCAAGTTTGCAGCAGGTACTCGTCGTGACGAAGTTGCACAATGCATGGACCCTATGGGACTAAATTTACCCATCGAAAAATTCATTGAAATTTGTCTTGCATCAATGCAATCAATTGCAACTGAAATTGGACTTTAATTAGTACGTCATTGCGAGCATAGCGAAGCAATCTCGCTGGTGTTATAGAAAGCGCTTCCTAAATTCCTTCGAGATTGCCACGTCCTCCGAAAGCTTTCGGAGTCCTCGCAATGACGTTTTCAACCACTTTGATACATTATATTTTTCATTTTTTTGCGATAGACTATCTCATCTAAATGCAAAAACAAAATTTTCGCATCACTTCTATCTCCTCTACAATGGGGTTATAGACGCGCCAATTGCCCCTACCAAAGTCGACGCATTTAGATATTAAATAATAAAAAATGATAGACATTAATTTACTCAGAACCGACCCAGAAGCAGTTAAGAATAATCTCCAAAATCGTGGCAAAGATAGCGCGGTTGTTGCAGAACTTATTACCCTAGATTCGGCAAATCGTGAAGTATTAAAACAAGTCGAAAACCTTCGAGCAGAACAAAATAAAATCAGTAAAGAAATCAAAGGCAAACCAACTCCTGATCAACTAAGCGCTGCTACAAAAATAAAAGAAGAATTAAAATTAGTCGAGGAAAAATTAAAGAAATCACAAGACGAACTAAATAATATTTTAGAAGAAATTCCCAACATTTGCGCCCCTGATGTTCCAGTAGGTAAGGATGATAATGATAATGTCGTTATTAAAACTATTGGTCAAAAACCAGAGTTTAATTTTAAACCTCTTGACCATCAAACCCTTGGAGAAAAACTAAATATAATTGACAAAGAAAAAGCTGGTCAAATTTCTGGTTCTCGTTTTGGCTACTACAAAAACCAAGGTGCAATTCTCGAAATGGCTGTTATGTTTTATGCCATGCAAAAATTAACCGCCAAAGGTTTTGGTGCCATGTTACCACCTCTTATGGTCAAAGCCAAAACCGAGTGGAATTGCGGATATACTAGCAACAAAAATTTAATGGGTGCCTATTATTCAGTTCCCGAAGATGATTTGATTTTTATTTCATCCTCAGAACATTCAGTCGTTCCTTATCACACTGATGAAACTCTCGATAGTAAAATATTTCCCATAAAATATGTAAACTTTTCCCCATGTTTTAGGCGAGAAGCTGGTACTTATGGCAAAGACATGTCAGGCATGCTTCGTGTCCATCATTTTAATAAAGTTGAAATGAATGTTTTTACCTTACCTGATTTTGCAATTTCTGATGCCATGCAGTTGGAATTATTATCAATCGAAGAAGAAATTTTGCAAGATTTTGGTCTCCATTATCAAGTTATGAATTGTTGCACTGGTGATTTACCTCAACCCAATCGTCGCATGTACGATATCAATACTTGGTTTCCCGGACTTAATACCTACAAAGAAACCGGTTCATGTAGTAATTGTGGTGATTATCAAGCTCGACGTCTCAATACCAAAGTAAAAATAAATGGCGAAAATAAATTAGTCCATATTTTAAATTCCACTGCCGTTTCCGATCGTGTTGTTAGTGCCATACTTGAAAACGGACAACTTGCCGACGGTTCCATCACTATTCCACCCTGCCTCGTTCCCCTTACTGGTTTTTCCAGTATAAAATTACTTAGCTAGAGGAGCCACTTCGCCTCGCCGGAGTCCCGATTTATCGGGACAAAGGCGGGACCAGGGCATTTTATAATATATAATCATTATTATGTTAAATTTCTTTAAATCTCTTTTCGACGAAAATAAAAAATCAATTAATTCGCTAAAACCAATTGTCGATAAAATAAATTCATTCGAAGACGAAATTAAAAAACTTTCTGATGAAAAATTAACCAAAAAAACTACCGAGTTTAAAAATCGTTTATCCAAAGGTGAAAAGATCGATGATATTTTACCCGAAACTTACGCCGTTTGTCGCGAAGCAATTTTTCGGACTATCGGCGAACGCGCCTACGATGTTCAATTGATGGCCGCTATCACACTTCACAAGGGCGCCATTGCCGAACAAAGAACTGGTGAGGGAAAGACCCATTCCGTTATTTTTCCCGCCTACCTCAATGCCCTGACCGGCCTTGGTGTTCATATTATTACCCCTAATGATTACCTGACTCGGGTCGGTGCCGGCTGGTATCCTCGGGCCCTAAAATTACTCGGACTAACCACTTCGGCTATCGTTCACGAAGAATCATTTGTTCTCGATCCAGAGTTTACTAGTTCTATTGATTCTGTCGACACTCGCTTACTTCATTTAAAACCAATTACTCGTCGCGAGGCTTATCTTGCCGATATTACCTATGGAACCAACAATGAATTTGGTTTTGATTATCTGCGTGACCACATGGTCAAAAATTTTGACCAAAAAGTTCAACGTCCCAACTTTAATTTTGCTATCGTTGACGAAGTTGATTTTGTTTTAATCGACGAAGCCCGTACTCCTTTAATTATTTCTTCACCCAATCAACAACCGGTCGACAAATATTATTCTTTTGCCAAAATTGCCCAAGGCTTGCAACCAGCCGATTATATTATTGATGAAAAATCAAAATCAGCCACCTTGTCCGAATTTGGTATTCGCAAAGTTGAAAATATCCTAAAAGTCGGCAATTTATACGAAGAGTCGTTTGAAACCATACATTACATTGAAAATGCCATCAAAGCTCAAACCTTGTTTCACAAAGACAAAGATTATGTTATTAAAGATAACGAAATTATAATTGTCGACGAATTTACTGGTCGCTTAATGAACGGTCGTCGCTGGTCCGATGGTCTTCATCAAGCTGTTGAAGCCAAGGAAAACGTCAAAGTCCAACAAGAATCTCAAACTTGGGCTACCATCACTTTTCAAAATTATTTTAGACTGTATAACAAATTGGCCGGTATGACGGGAACGGCTGCCACCGAAGCCGAAGAATTTAGAAAAATTTACAATCTTGACGTTGTTACCATCCCTACCAACAAAGATATTAAAAGAATTGATTCTCAAGATTTGATTTACAAAAACCAACGGGCCAAATATGCTGCCATTGCCTCAACTATTGCTGATTTACACGCCAAAGGTCAACCAGTTTTAATTGGCACTACCAGTATCCAAAAGAACGAAATAATTTCCTCAATGTTAAAAAATAAAGGGGTCAAACATCAAGTTTTAAATGCCAAAAACCACTTATCTGAAGCCCAAATAATCGCTCAAGCAGGGTGCAAGGGAGCGGTTACTGTGGCTACCAATATGGCCGGACGGGGAGTCGACATTGTTTTGGGAGGGCCAAAAGATCAATTACCGCCAGAAGTCTGGCAAAAAGAACATGATGAAGTTTTATCCCTCGGTGGTTTATTTGTCATTGGCACCGAGCGTCACGAATCTCGTCGCATCGACAATCAACTTCGTGGTCGCGGTGGCCGTCAAGGTGATCCTGGTTTTTCCCAGTTTTATGTCGCCCTCGACGACGATTTAATGCGCATTTTTGGCGGCGAAAATATTTCTAACCTCATGACTCGTTTCAATATGCCCGAAAATGAGGCCTTAACTCATCCTTTGGTTTCCAAAGTTTTAGAACAAATCCAAGTCAAGGTCGAAGGTTATAATTTTGATGTTCGCAAAAGTCTGGTCGAGTATGATGACGTCATCAACAAACAACGCAAAATAATTTACATTCTCCGTGATAGCACTTTACAACAGGCTAAAGAAAATCCTCAAAATAATTTTGCTGAAATTGTCAAAGTTTTAACCAAGGAAACTGCCCGTATTGCCAACGATTTAAATACTTCTGAAACCATTGCCCTAGAGTTTTCCGAAATTCTTCCCATGTCTCCTCATGATCGCCAAGAGTTAGAAAAAAAAATTGATGCCGCCGATAATAAAGCTGATTTATTATTAAGTTTGTTGTTAGATCAATGGACTCAACGTCAATCATATTTTGGTGAGGCGGTTGGCAATGATATTGTTGCTTATGCCATTATCGAAACTCTCGACCCACTCTGGGTCGATCATTTGACGGCGTTAGATGACTTACGTGATGGTGTTCGCCTCCGCGGTTATGCCCAAAAAGATCCTTTAATCGAGTATCGCAAAGAGGGTTTTGAAATGTTTCAAAACCTGATGCAAAAGTTTGAATCAAATTTAGCCCGGATGCTTTTCCGCCTCGAACCCACCGCCGCTCCCAGCAACATTCCTATAAACATTACCGAAGGTAGGGGAGAAGTCGTTGATAAAAAAAATATTTCTTCATCACAGCCAATTACAAATAATAAAACTTTAGGTAGAAACGACCCCTGTTGGTGTAATTCTGGCAAAAAATTTAAAAAATGCCATTATCCAGCTCTGGCCTAATTTTGACATCTTCCAATATCATCTAATATCTTCTAAGATATTCTAATGATTTCCTATCACTTTAATAAATCAAAAGATATCGAAAAGTATCTTTTAGAACTAGAAGCTATCAAAGTAGTTTTTGATCAACAAAAAACTATCCCCGAACTCGAAGAAAAAATTCGTCGTGATTCACGTCTAAAAAGTGCCTTATATTCAGCTAGAATAGAAGGTAACCCTTTACACTTATCAGATATTAACAATCTTGATTCAAACGATAAATATAAAATCGAAGTCAAAAATTTAAAAAAGGCCTATCATCAAATCTATAATTCTGACAACAACAAACCATTATCAATCGAAATAGTTAGAGATTTGCATTTAAAAACTATGCAAAACCTATCACCAATGGCTGGCAAATATCGCCAAGAACCCTGGGCAATTTTTGATCAAAATGGTAACGCTATTCATCTCGCCCCACCTTTTTTCAAAGTACCTGAACTGATACAAGAATATATAAATTACTTAAATAATCTATCTGATCACCCGGCTATAATTTCTGCCATATCCCAATTTATTTTTGAAAAGATTCATCCTTTTGCTGACGGCAATGGTCGGGCTGGTCGTCTTATTTCTGCTTATATTTTAAAACAAAATAATTATCACTTTCGGGGTATGTCTCATTTCGAGGAATATACTGATAATCATCGACAAGCTTATTATTACGCTCTCGAGCCAAGTTCCGATATGACCGAATTTATTGAATATTTTTTAAAATCTTTAGTGACAACCGCCAAAATAATTTTAAAACAATTACAAAATCCTCAATCTGACGGACCAAATTTACCTCTTCGTCGCCAAGAAATCCTCAACATCATCACCGACCACCCCAACTGTTCTTTTGACTTTCTCCAACGACGATTTACCAACATCAACCCAAAGACCCTCCATTATGATATAAAGAAACTATTAAATGTTAATTTAATTACCAAGGTCGGCGTCACCCGCGGTGCCCTCTACCGCCTATCTACTTGACAAATTTAAAAATATATCTTATAATACACATATGAATCACAATAACCAAATAGAAAAACATTCTTTAATTCAAGAAATGTATAATTTTAGCTTAGTTTTAGAAAAAACTATATTAAATAAACCAAATTATCGAGTTAGTATCGAAAGTGTACAAAGTGAAGATCCTGTAACAATAGAAGCTGGAATCACTAGAGAAATTTTGATGTTAACTAATGCTACATTATCTGAGTAATACATCTTATAATACAAGTATGGGTGACAAAGACAAAGATAAAAAAGGAGTTTCTGCAACAAAAACAATAAACACAATACAAAGAAGTGATTTGACACATGAAACATCAGATATAGTGGGCTTCATTGAGAATGTATTTATACCAATAGTTAGAGCTAGTCACCAACTTTTAAAAGCTGAAAAAATAAAAGAAGAAGTTAATGCAATAATAAATAAACTACTGAAGAAATAATCTACCTAAAAATCTTCTTGATATAATCATTCATGCCCTTGTCCAAATCAAAAGTAAAAGAACAATTCATTGCTCTTGTTGAAAATTCCAAAAGAATTACTATCACCGCCCACTTGTCTCCCGATGGCGATGCTATTGCCTCATCTTTGGCAGTGTATTCTTTTATTAAGGGCAAATATCCTGACAAATCATTTCATATTAAAATAATGGGTATCGGCAGTCCCCGATTTTCCAGCTTTCTAAACTACGACAAAATTGAATTCGTTAACGAACTGGCCGATGAATTGGGTAATACTCAACTCTTAATTATGGTTGATGGTAGCCAATACGAGCGATTCTCTCGACAGCCAGCCAGCATTTCCAACCATCGTTGTAAAAAAGTTTGCTTTGATCACCACAGTTCTCCAATTGACAAATTTGATTTGATTTATCTTGACAAAAATGCCACCTCTGCTTCCGAAATTATTATGGATGTTTTATATAAAAACGAAATTATTTCTAAACCAGTGGCAGAAATATTGCTGATGGGTATTTTTGATGACACAGGTACTTTTAACTTCCTAAAACCAAATCAAATTCACACTTTTGACAATGTTAAAAAGCTTATTAAAATTTCTCAAATAGAAGTACAAGAATTCAAAGCTCGTTATTCCAAAATCAAAAAATCAGTTTTTGCTCTAATTAAGGAATATATTAATAATACGAAGTTTGTTGATTTGCCCAATAAATTAAGTTATCAATATAGTTATGTCGATCAAGATTTCTTGAAAACCAATGGTTATTCCGATGCTGATACCAGTGAGGCTGGTCATATCTATATGTCCAATTATCTTCGCTTAATTGATAACTATAGCTGGGGATTTATTGTTGGACCTAGAAAACATGGTATTAGCGTTTCTTTTCGCTCGTTACCTCAGTCTGTCAACGTTCGTTCCATTGTTGAAAAAATAAATATTGGTGGTGGTCACGATCGAGCTGCTGGAGGCACATTTAAATCAGACCTTTGGGGTGACGAGCTTGATTTAGATTTTGTAATTAAATATATCATTGATTGGATAGCCAACAATCAGCTAGAATTAAGCTAATTTATGGACGATTGTATATTTTGCAAAATAGTCAAAGGGGAGATACCTTGTCAAAAAGTTGCCGAAAATAAGGATTTTCTGGCCTTTCTCGACATTTCACCTTTTTCTGAAGGTCATACCATGGTCATCCCCAAAACTCATTATCGCTGGACTTATGATGTCCCAAATTTTGGTGAATACTGGGAATTTACCCGCGAAATATCTAATAAAATCAATTCAAAACTAAACCCATTTTTTATCTCTTATTTAACCATGGGCAATCAAGTTCCTCATGCCCATATTCATATTATTCCCCGTTATTTCAACGATAATCTAATGAATGAATTTGGTCAAGACTTACGACTAAAATTATCAACCATACAACTTGAGGCTATTGTTGCTAAAATAAATTCATGAACGAAACTAATATTGAAGAACAGCTAATTATAATTAGTCGCAAATTAGACCGGATTACCAATCCGTTAAAAGTTGCTGGTCTCCAGTTTACCGCTGGCATCTTTCATGCTTTTGGCAATTTGGTTGGTACAATTCTCATTGCCGCCCTAGTTTATTACGTCTTTGCTAGCTTAAATCTCGGCGAATATTTAAATAAATATATCCAAAATCTTATCCCCAAACCCCAAATCAACGTTCAAAACCCATTTTAACTTTTTCTCGCATTCTTTACCCTATCTGTTTTAGTCAAATATTTTTTTCTCAATCGGACATTTTTTGGGGTAATATCAATCAATTCGTCATTTTCAATAAAGTCTAGTGCCTCTTCTATACTATATTTAGTAGCCGGAGCAAGGGTAATTGCATCATCGTTACCCGATGATCGCATGTTGGTTAGTTGTTTACCCTTACAAATATTCATTTCCAAATCACCTTCAATTGGACGCAAACCCACCACTTGTCCTTCATACACATCTTCCGTTGGGTCAATAAACACCACCCCTCGTTTATTGGCAATATCCAATCCAAAGGCCAACGCCTTACCTGTTCTATCAGCCACAATTACTCCGTTTCTAATTTTTTGGACTCCATCACCCTTGGGTTCATAACCCAATAACAAAAAGGTAATCGCTACCATTCCTCGAGTATCAGCAATCAAACGACTTCGTAGTCCCAGCGCGTTTCGCTCTGAAATTTTATAAATCATTTTAGTTCCATACTTTTCGTCAGTTGTCATATCTAACATTGTTCCCTTGCGTTTCCCCATTTCCGATGTCACCACTCCCACATAATTATCATCAACGACAATCGTCACTTCCGCAAACGGTTCAAATGTCTTACCCTCGACTTCTTTATAAATTACTTCGGGTTTGCCTACTTCTAGGGCATATCCCTCGCGACGTAATTTTTCAATCAAAATTGCTAGGTGCAATTCACCTCGACCCGCCACAATCATCCGAATACTATCGTTATGGTCGACTTCAATTTTCATCCCCAAATTAGTTTCCATTTCCTCGGCCAACCTTTCTTTTAGTTCTCGGCTAGTCAAAAACTTGGCTTCATCCTTAGCAAAAATACCCGTATTTGGGCCAAAACTAGCTTTAATCGTTGGTTCAGAAATTTCAATAGCCTTAAGAGCTACTTGGTAGTGAGTATCCGTCATTGTCTGGCCGATTTTAATATTGCTATTGCCCGCCACATAAATCACTTCACCGCTACTTGCTTCTAGGGCTTCTACCTTTTGGATACCTTCATTGACAAACATTTTTTCAATTTTAAAATTACCTACCAATTTTTGATCGGGATTCAGCAGTGACACAAAATCACCCTTTTTTACTTTCCCCTGAACTATCCGCCCCAACGCTAAATTTCCCAAATATTCATTTTTTTCAAAAGCCGAAATTTGCATTTGAAAAGGTTTGTCGACATTAATTTGTGAATTTGGCACATATTTCAAAATTGCCTCAAACAGGGGACTGGTGTCACCGGGGGCAGTCAAATCAGTCGGCATGGTGTCATAGCATTTTCCATCTCGACCAATCGCATAAATTATGGGAAAATCCAGTAAATCATCGTCAGCCGCCAGGGTTAAAAACAAATTTTCCGTATCACGGATAACTTCGGCCACTCTCGCATCTTTTCGATCAATTTTATTAATTACTAAAATTACTTTTAATCCCGATTCTAGGGCTTTTTTTAACACAAACTTGGTCTGGGATAATGGTCCCTCGGCTGCATCAACAATCAACAATGCCGCATCAGCCATATTTAAAATTCTCTCCACTTCACCGCCAAAATCAGCGTGTCCCGGAGTATCGATGATATTTATTTTTACTCCTTTATAAACCACCGAAGTATTTTTTGACAATATCGTAATTCCTTTTTCTCTTTCCAAATCGTTACTATCCATAATTCGGTCACGCGTCATTTCCTCTTGATTATCGCGAAAAGTATGGGTCTGTTTAAGCAAAGCATCGACCAAAGTCGTCTTTCCATGGTCAACGTGGGCAATTACGGCCACATTACGA
>VFLE01000125.1 GCA_009885205.1 Candidatus Shapirobacteria bacterium
AAATAAACAAAAAATAAAATCTCAACAAAAATAAAATATCAACATTTCTAAAATCTTAACAAAAATAAATTCTCTACATTTATAAAAACTCCGCAAAAATAAAAAAACAATTTCTAAAAAAATAAACAAAAAATAAAATCTCAACAAAAATAATTATAATTATATTAATTATACCAACCCAAAAAATATGTCTACCATCAACGACGTTATATCTTATGATCCTCATACTTGCTGTATGAAGGAGATTAGAGAGAAAGAGAAGAAATCATATGTGATTAAAAATAAACCCATCTTAGGTTGCAATAGAGGACAAGAAGTTTTAGATATTGATAACGGCGAAGATTATATGTTATATACTTACAACAAAGTACTAAATGACGTCAATCAAGAAGAAGATGATTTAAGAAAAATCCTTAATGAAAATGGGTTTAATCTGAATACTGAAACTTATATAATCGATGGAAATGAATTGGGATTTGTAGATGGATTAACAGACTTAGAGTTAATAAGAATGTATCTAAGTTTTTAATTATTTTATTTCTTCTTGCTTACGTCCTTAAAGTATTAATTCTATAATCAAATTATGTGGAACCCTATAACGCATTGCAAGAGTTGTTCTTCCCTTATTACTTGATAATCTTATTTTATGTTGTATATCATCTAACATATTATCACAATCTCTTTTACATAATTTATTATTAAAATTTTCTTTGTTAGTCCATATTCTCGTCCTCTTTTTATAACCCCAATTAGAATATTTGCAATAATCTACATCATAATGTTTTCTATGTAATAAATATTCTTTCATTCTACCAGAGCAAGGATTTTCAATAAACCATAATTTAGGCTTTAAATAATCAATAATTTCTTCTGTTCTTCTTAATAAAGGCAAACCAATTTTATTAATATCTTCTTGAATACTTTCTTTTGTTTTTCCTCTTCCAATCCAACAACTTTGTAAATTTGAAAAAGTAGCACAAGGTGGTGATGCCCAAATAATATCAAAATGATTAACTGGATATTGTTTATAATCAAAATCCATAATTGACATTAAAAATGTTGGTTGATGAAATTTATTTGAAATATCTATTGACACAACATCATAACCTAATTCTTCACATACTTTAGCAACTGAACCTGTACCCGAAAATAATTCTAAAACTTTCATATAATAATAATAAGAAATAAAATTTTATTTAAAGTATAATATTATAACTTTTGTAGTCTTTTCTAAAATTTCTTCAATTTTTTTATTATCATTATTAGGTTTATATTTACCAAAGTTTCTAATTCTCCACATATAAAATATAAAAAGAAAATAATTTTGTTGAACCAATCTATTTTAGTCTTAATTGTTTTATCATAAAATTCATCTGTATATTATTAATTAAATTATTAAATCTTTCGCTTTCATCTTCCTTAACATTTCTTAAAGAATTCTTTACAATCTTTCTAAATGAAGAACAAAGGACAAAAGCATTTTTAATACTATATAATTTTTCAAAGAATTCTAATGTATTATTATCAATATTTTTAGAACTATTTTCATTATAAAAATCATAAACTTTTTTCTTATCTTCTATTAATTTATAACTTACTTCAATACTTCCATCTTTTTTATTTTTAATATTTTCCTTTACAATTTCTTCATCTAAATTTAAAATAATTGCTTGTCCGTTCAAACCTTTAAATCTGTATTTTGTATCAACTTTTCCTTCTTTTTCAGTAGAATAACACCAAGATTTTTTTTCCAAACAATAGAAAGTATATTTATCACCTTTCATAGATTCTAATTCATCTTCAAAACTTCCAAATACTTTACTTTTACTTTCATAAATTTTATGGTTCTTATATCTATCATCTACTAATTCAACTTCTTCCCAATGTGGAACTTGAATATTATTAGAATCAACCCAATTTTTCCAATTAATAAAATCATTATATCTAAATTTACTCGCGTCAGTATCAGTATAAAGAAGTTTATCTAAACCTATCTTACTATAACTATTTTCATACATATATCTTTTAGAATAGTCATAAATTAATACACCTAAGTAAATAGGTCTTTGTTGTTTAATTATTTTTTCTTCTTCTTCTTCATAAGTTAAGAATAATTTTTTACCAATCATATTAATACAATTTATTGATTTCTTATTTTTTGTCTTTTCTAAGTATTCGTAAGAAGTTTCAATAGCAACAGTTTTTTCTGTATGTAATCCTTCAATTACTTTACCGCTCAAAGAATTCATCAAAAGTTTTAAAGTTTCACGCAATGCTGGATTATATAATGCATCTTTATTTTTACTTAAAGTATCTTGTTCGTTTTTTGCTTTCATAAAATCTAATATAAAATCAAACATTTCGCAACTCTTCATTTTTTTAGTAAAAGTAAAACCGTTTCTAATAACAACAGAACAACCAAATTTTCTTAACAATCCTATCATGACATTACTAATAAGATAATTTTCAATAATTTTATCACTATTCCAAATATTTTCAATTCCTGTTTTTTCAGCATAAATATTTGGTAAGTTGTTTTTCTTTAAGTTTCTTTGGTCTATATCACAATAATAAAATCCTATTTCATCATCTCCTTTATAAGTATCAGTTTCAACTAAATCACCACAAGGATAATAAACCTTATTTACCGCCATTTGATAAGGATATAAAGAACAAACATCAGTCGAAACCAAACGCTCTTCTACTTTCTGAACTCCATTAAACATCTCCACCCTACCAGCAATTTTAGATCTTTGTAAATCCTTATATTGTTCGTAAGTTAGTTTAGGTAATTCAAAATTCTTTTCTTTCTTCTTATCAGTAAAGACTTTGTAAATCAAACTTCCAATAGTTTTAGTTTCATATAATTTATTAGCATATTTGTTTGTTGCTTCAATATTATTTAAAGCATTAACATATCTTTGATATAAAACAGCAGTTGCTAAAACATCAAATTCATTATATTCTTTAAGTTCTTCATTATTATTAATAAAATTTAGTAATTCATTATTTTGATGTAATTGTTGTGCTTTGTTGTGGTCGAATGATTTTTTACTACAACATTTAATTTTAAACGAACTACAATTATTTTTTAAACTTCCCATAAGATGCTTACGAATATCAAAAGTGGTATGTCTTCCATTAACTATAAAATTTAACAATTGACTCCCATTATAAAAAATTTCACTTACTCCGATTTCAACAGAACCTTTATATTTTAATAATCCTGATAATAATAGAAAATTATCAAAATTAGTATTATTAAAACCAATAAATACAAATGTCTTATCAAATTGATTTTTAATAATCCATTCAATAAATCGATCATTACAATCATAACCCATAAATGTAATACAATTGTTTTTTCTAATCTTATTAACTTCTTCTAAATTTCCTTGTTCGTCATATTTATCAAGTGCTTCTAATTGTTCTTGATTAAGTCTTAAAATTGATAAACTATATGGTTTCATGCAACTATCGCTTTTAAATTCAATAACAGTTTCATAATCAAAAAATATATATTCAGCGGGAATAGTAGTATTATTTAATGAATTAGTATTAAGTTGTAAAGGTTTGAAAACTAATTCGCCAGATTTTAATATATGATTATTACCTCCTAAATAAATTTCATCTAATTCAATCTTATTATTAACTATCATATCACAATGTTTATTAACTTCATCATATAAAATCGTAAATGTAGATTTGTCATCTCCAATTACATAAGGAACATTAATATCATTTAAATTTAATTTAACAGAGTAGTAAAGTTCATTAAATGATTTTCCATTCTTTTTTCTCTCAATATATGATTTTACTTTTTCTCTTCCACTTTTTACAATTTCATTATAATCAGTTTTTAAAGTAAATCCATTTCCAATAACAGCAATGTCTAAATGATTTCTTTCAATAAAATTAATTAAATAAAACATATTTTTAAAGTCATTTTCTTTTAATCCTAATTCTAAAATATCAACTCCACATTCTTTAAGACATTCACTTACACAATAACCCTTTTCATTTTTAATTCCTTTTACTTTATAAAGCATTTTATCACTACTTCCCTGTGCTTGAATCAATGCTACAATAGAACCAAAGTATCTAAATAATATAGAATAGTTATTTGTATCAATTGGATCGCTTCCTGTTGCGGTTGTATTACTATTGGGTTGTGCTATTGTTATTTGTTCTAATTTTTGAATTAAATCTTCAACTTCACCTTCAAAATATGTTTTACTTATTGTTCTCCAAATTAACTGATTATCATCTTCATCAGCATTAGATTTATAAGGAATTGTAATAAAACTTATATTAGGTTGTGTATTAACTTCATTCTTAATAAGATTGAAATATTGTTGAATGTTATTTACTCTTTCTGTCTCATATTGATATTTTTGAAAATTCTTTTGTATAACACTTTCAACAAGTATTTTATTAATAATTCTCGGTTGTTTTCTTCTTTCTACAAATTCCCTTACTTTCTTCTGTAATTTCTTAATAGATTTAGAAGTAGAAATCGCTTTAAGTGTCTTCTTAAAAGTCTTTTGAACTTTATTAACCTTATTTACTAATAGTTCTAAGGGTTGGATTTGTTTTTGTTTCCTTGCAATTTTTCCAGTAGCATCTTCAATTTGCTTTACAATTTGTAATCTCTTATTAAGAATATTTTTTACTTTATCCTTATTCTTGTCGTTGATTAGTATCTCTCTACCACCCTTGACAATGTTTTTTATTTTTAATCCATTATTTAGTTGAATGTATAAATTTAAGTATTCATCTGTAATAGTATCCATATATATATCTATATATAAAATATTTAAATCTTTTTTTCATTTTAACATAATTTTTATAATTTTGACAAACTTTTTATATCGTTGAGATAATAATATTTTACAAAAATAAAATAATTATATTATATATAAATGGACTTCAACAAAGTTAAAATCATATCTGTCTCATCTTTCCTTGAAAGAGATATGACTATTGAAGAACAAGTAGCATATGTCGCAAGAGTTAGCAATCCAGAAAATCAAGAGTTAAACCAATCAACAGATAAATTATGTAATTATCTAATTAAAAATAGTCATTGGTCACCATTTGAAATGGTAAATATAACGTTTGAGATACAAACAACCAGAGATATAAGTAGGCAAATAATAAGACATCGTTCATTTAGTTTTCAAGAGTTTTCACAAAGATATGCAAACCCTAAAGTTGATTTAGGTTTCACTATAAGAGAAGCAAGATTACAACACCCAAAAAATAGGCAAATGTCGGTTGAGACAGACAATAAGAATTTAAAAAATAAGTTTATTCAGATTCAAGAAGAAATGATTAAAATCCAAACTGAATATTATGATTTTTGTATAGCAAACGGTATAGCAAAAGAACAGAGTAGAGTTTTACTAAGTGAAGGTCTTACTTTAACTAAATTATATATGAATGGTTCTTTAAGGAGTTGGATTCATTATTTAAAAATAAGAACCGACCCATTAACAACACAAAAAGAACATACAGATATAGCGTTAAAAATTAAAGAACAATTATCTTTAATATTTCCGTTGATTAATTCTATTTAATCACCATAGAATTTTATCAGCATAAAAACCAGTTGAACCCGTTATTTTTCTATCTTTGTTGTGCCTTATTTTATAAAGTCTTCTTCTTTCATCAGCGTATTTTTTCCCTTTTTCTTTTGTATAAGTTGGATAATCTTTATATCTATCATCTCCTATACTCGTAATATATTCATTATCCTTTGAAAATACATCAATCTTTTTATTTTTCTTTTTAGATGGTTTTATAATTACATTTAATTCTTTCGCTCTTTCTTTACTATAATCAGTTATGTTATACATATAAATATTAAAAAGAAAATTATTCTAACCATACTATATCATTTGGTAAATTCATTTTCCAACAATAATAAAAACAATCAAAATTGCACGATTGTTTAAAATCTTTTGGTGTTTCTCCATTAACTAACTTATTAAATTGTATTCTTTTTGGTGGTATAATCACTTGAATTTTATCTTTATTATTACTAAATATTTTTCTCATATATTGAGTATTGATTTTACTTGAAGGCATAATCAGAATAAAAGGTTTATCTAATTCTACTAATTTACTTAAAATTTTAGGTGCTAAACTAAACGGTGGATTACTAACAACTATCTCACCTTTATTATTTTCAAAAAAATCTATGTCTTCTGCTATTACATCAAATCCTAATTCTTTCAAGTATTCTCCGCTTTTTCCGTCTCCATAGAATGCCTCCCATATTTTCTTTTTAGGTATAAAATGCTTAATGTTTTCCCAAGCACTTTTTGGCGTCATATAATCATCGTGTTTTGAAACTGTCTTTGTTGAAAATGCCGCCATAAGTATATATATATATCAAAAGAAAAAATTTATAAAGTATCACAATTATTACCTAAACATTGTTGTTTATTTTCATTATCAAATTTAGCATTATATTTTTCATTATCCCAGTTGATTTTTGTAGGTTGTTTATTTAAACCTTCTAAAAATTGTTCTTCTGTAATCTCTATAAAAGGTGATTGTTGGTAAGTATTATCATCTTTTGGTAAAAGTGCTATACCTGTCATAGTATCAAAATGCTTATAAATTTCTGCTCCTAATTGTAAGAAATTTGAATCATTATAATTAATAGTAATACTCGGTTTATGTTCGCAGTAGTAATCATTATACATTCTCCAAAGTCTAAAATGCTCTAACGGGTCTAACTCTTTTGTAGTTATTGCCCCTTCAGGTGATTTAAGGTAAAAACTAAAAACTAAATTTGCTTTACTATAAAAATCAACTTCATAAGGAACATTCGCTTTAATCAATTTATCACAAAGTGGATCATTACTACTTATTCTAACATTTCTAATGTAATATTTAGCATAGTTTGGGTGTAATCCTGATGATGTCCCATTTAATGCCGAGCAAGTCCCAGAAGGTTTAATAGCGGTAATACTTGCACTTTGATTTATTCCTAATTCCTCAGAAATTGTTTTATTAATAAAAATAGCAGTGTTTTTTAATTCTTCTAAAAATTCCTTAGTAGGTTTTCTCGTAAGAATATTATCGAAAATACCAGTCATACTAACACCTAATAGTCGTTCTTCTTCACAATTTTGCTTATAAATTGGTCTTAAAAATTTAAAATCAGTATAACGACTTTGTAAAGTCCCTAAAACAGTCGCTATACCTATTTTACTAATTAAAGTTGCCTCTGTATCTTCAGGTCTAACAATAACTTCCGATAAATTACAAAACTCGGCACTCTTGAGTATTATTTCACAGCAAGGATTACTACCAAATTCAAAGTAATCTTTATTTATTGCTCTTCTTCTTTCAACTTTATCAACTTTTTTATTTACTGCTTCCAATGAATAAAAACCTCTTTCTCCTGAGTATGATTCATAAATTGTTTTGTATTCCTTCATAAACTCAGGTAAAGAAGGTTTCTTTTTATAAACAGCACTATTATTTGCTAAACTATAATGTAAATTATTAACATACCACTGTCCGCTCTTTGCTTCTGCTAAATCTTTATCATCTAAATCACTTAGACAAATTAAAGCACTTCTTCGAACTCCTCCAACTACGACAATTGACGCAGTTTTACAAACAATAGAATGACATTCAATAGTAATTAATTTTCTCCCTTTTGAATTTTTAAAAGTTTCAATAGTAAAATCAAAGAGTTCTTTTAATGGTTCATGACCTGATGCAAAACCTCCAAAAGTTTTTAAAGGTTCGCCTTTTGCTCTAATTTTTCTATAATCAAAAGTATGAATTCGACCTTCATAAAGTTCTTTAATTAAAAACTTAAATGCTTCCGCCCAATGTAATTTTGAATCACCAATTGAGTAAGGATTTTCAGGTTCAAAATCTTCTAAATTTTCAGGAACATCAGGAAGCAAATTAACTTTTTCTTTTTCTACTGAATAACCTACTCCGCAACCATTCATTAAGATATAAAGAATTTCACTAAAAACCTCCTGACAATCTACCGCTACGTAGCAACAGTTATATCCTGAAATATTATCGTTAGAATGAGCGATTCCAGCAGTCATAAGCATTCTCATTGAAGGCATAACCTGCTGGTTCAAAATTGCTTTAAAACATCTATCTTTAAATTGTCTTTGGAATAAAGGGTTCGTATCTTCAAAAAGATAATTAATAAAACGCTTTACACATTCGCCCCAATTTTCTTTTCTTTTTTCTTCTGGTAAATAACGGGCATAAGTTCTTTTAAATACGAATTCTTGAAATACGTTTGAGTTGGACATTGGTATATAATACAAAAAGAAAATAATTTTTTTAAATTAACGGTTTTTCATCTTTCGTTGATAATTTGTTTTTTAATTCTTTTTGATATTCTTCTTTATTCTTTTCTACTTCCTCAGTATTAGGTTTTGAACTGTAAAAGACTGGTATTTTTTCAATTTGTATTCCTTCTAAATGCTTCTTATTCTTATGTTTTAACTTTAATCTTTTACTTCTCAAACTATAAGCAGTATTATGTGTAATATTCAAAAATTCGCATAACTCATTGATTGTATTAAATTTATGTTCTACAAAATTATCACCATCTGGTATTTTTAATAAAAATTTTTCTTGCTTCATATATATATAAGAAATAAAATAATATACGTATTTTTTTCATTTTGTTGAATTAAAAATTATTTATATTATTCGCATTATTGTTTAAATTTTTATAATCTTTCAACTTTTCGTAAGTTTCATCTTTTGTATTATAACTAAATAATGAATAAGCATCACCTCTAATTTTAAATATTTTACTATCTGTTTTTAATAGAATAGGATTAAATGCAATATGTGGTATATTATATTTTTTACTGAGATAATCTCCTTGAATAGAATTTAAACCAAAACTTCCTATTCCTATTATTTCATCTTTATTAAAATTTAAATCTTTTGGTTGATAAGTATCTATTTCATTATTTACAAAATTATATATACTTATCATATCTTTTTTAGTGTCGTTGAGAGTTTCAAATTTTGGATTCTCTAAACTATTTAATATTATGTATTTATCTGTTATTATATCATCTTTATTCTTTCTAAGAAGATCTAAAATCTCTTCTTCTTCATTATTAAAACTAATACTATCTACTTTTATTGTATTATTGAAAACTTCCTTCAACTTATCCTTTATAAAATCATAATCAAAATTAGAAATCTTTTGTTTAACTTTGGTTGAAAGTGGTTTTATATATTCATTCTTTTCACCCAATGCCCTCATATAATATTATTGTTTATTTTTTTTTCCTTTTCCTTTTGGATCTTTCTCAATTTGTATAGTCTTCTGACTCTCAGCATTTTCTTTTCTTTCAAGTTTAGTTTCTTTCTTGATTTCAGGAATTTCAAGTTTAGGTAAAACTGGTTTTTCTTTTTTAGTCATTTATAATAATAAGAAATAAAATTATTTAGATTTTTCTTTCAATAGAAAGTTCATCACAAAACATATTAAATAATTCATCAAAAGTATTAAATATTTTAACATCTTTATCTACTAATCTATTTCTACAATAATTAAGGTAATTTATAAAAGGATATTTAGATTTAATTGTTTCATTAAGTTTCTTTGAAGGGCATAAATAAAGTCCTTTCTTAATTAAAAGATATTTTTTCATATCTCTTGAAGAACTAATAACAACAATTGTTTTACTATTTTTTAACTCATTTAGATGATTAACTAATTCATCTAAATATGCTTTACACAAAGCAAACAATTTACTTTGATACATAACTACATCATTAGTTTTAAGTTTAATTAATCCTTCAACTAATGAAGCATTTTTTGGGTCATTTAGTGTAGCGTGTTCTATGTCTAAAAGGTATAAATCAGTATTATCATCTAACTTGAACTCATTATTGTAAGATTCAATAAGTTTAGTTTTACCTGAACCAGCAGGTATATTAACGAAAACTAATTTACAGTTTTTTCTTTCTTTAACTCTCTTTATAATTGCACCACCAACTAAATTGAAGGCAAATTTACCAACAGTCATCAAAGCGGTATTATCAGTCATATAATAGTATAAAAGAAAAAAAAATTAAATATAAGAAATATTAATTAATTTTGTAATCGGTATATGTGCATAATTGTTTTTCTCAAATTTTCCCCTTAAAGTGTTTAAACAATCTTTAAAAGTAAGTTCTGCTATACTATCCTTTTTAATTTCATAGTAGCAAAGTTCATCAGTATAAAGAAAAACAGCAAACGCCCTATTCTCAGTGTTTTCATATAATTGTTTAACTTGCTTGATAAATTTATTCGTTCCGTATATTGTTTCGGGGTATTCTTCTTTTTTAATGCTTCTTGATTTAAGTTCAATTGATATAGTTTGATTAGTAATAAGATGAGTGAAAGTCCAATCTATTACGGCGTATCTTGATTTTTTAATTTTATAATCAGTATTAAGATTAATATTTAATAGATGGTTGAAATAATCAATAATAGTATCTTTATACAATATTTCATTCATCTTACCCATTTCAGCATAAGGTTTGCAATTAGTTTTAAATTCTTCATTTGAAATCTTATTATTTGTAGTCATATATATTATAAAAAGAAATTAATTTTTATTTTTTGTCATATTTTTAATATTCGGTTGATATTGATATTTAGAAATCAACTTGAACCATTCCATTAGGAAGAATAGTATAAACTACATCAAAGTTAGAATAGCATAGAGCATTTAGATTTACAGCAGGGGTGGCGGACATAGTAATTTTGAAATTAATAGGTAGAGAAAGAGTAGCAGTATCGAGACCAGAAAACAAATCACTTTCTCCGTAGTTTTCGAATGAGATACCCATTGCAAATGAACCTGCCTTGGTATAAGTTGCTTGATTGTTAAAATGAGGTTGGAAAACAGCAGTTGATCCTAAAACATTGTATAACCCACCTGAGTTATAACATTTCATCAATTCGCTAAATGCTTCACATAGGTTTTTGCTTGAAGCGGTATTATCAACAACAATATCTTGAATAGGATATTGAATACTTCCTATTCTTACAGAGTAAGCAGTAGTATTAGAACGATAGGATTGTATTCCAGAAATTACAGCAGTTGGTGAGGGGTGAGTAAGAAGCATTACTAAGGATTTAAGGGACATATTACGAGCGGGAATATTAAAGTTAGAATTAGCAGAGGTAATAGTATTTTGATATAAAGACCAATCAAAAGACTTAATTTTTAAACCTTGGGTTAGTTGAAGTTGTTTCAAACTATTCATAGCAACATCATCATCAATTTGGACTATTTTAGCAACATATTCAACATTGGAAACAGTATAAACAGCAGTAGTTGGTGCGGTACCAGTAGATGCCATAAATGCCTTTAAGAAAGTAGTTTGGAAGTAAATTTCAATAGTAAGACCACCAGCGAGGAATTCAAGAGGAACATAACGAGAACCGCTTAAAATACCAGCGAGTAAAGGGATTGTAAAGGTTTCACTTTCAGCATTAGTAATAGGACCCGAACCGACTTGAACTACGAAATCATTAGCAGTAGTTCCTCCTAAAATAGGGTAGTTATTGTTATTAGCATCAAGACCAGAAACAATACTTAAAGTTCTGAGTAAATCATCACTTCCAGAAACTTGAACTAAATGATTTGCAAGTTCAGCATATCCAGAAATATCACTTAAAACAGTAGAACCTGATAAAATTCTAACTCTATCAATTACACCAGACGCCATAGGATCGGCAACAATAGGTTGGTCAGAACCATTACCAATTGTGAATTTTAAAAAAGACTCATTACCACAAAGAAAACCGTTTGCTCTCACATCAATACGACAAATGTTATTTGAAGTTACGGGGGTAAAACTCGTTCCGTTTGATGGGGAGAATTTCATTGTTTTACTCGTACTTTTAACAGCATTAGGTAAAGAAACATACTTGTAAGGGGCAGAAGGCATAGCGGTGTTAGAAATAGGCATTGACATTTGATATATATATAGAAAATAAAAAAAAAATTAATATTCTATTAATATTCTGTTGAATTAATTAATAATCATAACAAATTAAAACGAAATTTACATAGAAATCATGATCATCTACTGGAATATTAGTCATTTCTTCAATCCAAATATTATGTTTTCCGTTTGCGTAAGTTATTTCTAAACTATCATCAAATGAACCCGTTGATATATAATAAGGTGCTTCACTATAAACAGTAATTAGAGTATTTCCGTTATTAACTAAATTTCCGTTATTTGTTTCTGTTTGTGAATTTAATGTTGAATAACTATTTAAATATCTTAGAGTATTACTTTTCAATTGATAAAAATTAAGAAGTTGTTGAACTAATGGTAAAACAACAAATTCTTTAATATATAAACGATGACTTTTATACTTAGCAATATCAGGCACTAACAAGTTGAAAGTATATACACCATTTACGGGCGTTTCTAACATCTCAGTTTTTCTAATAGTAATATTTACTTTATGTTCTTTCATATAATAATAAGAAATAAATTATTTTTTAATTATTTTTAAATCAAATTATTATTGCCCTGATATTTTAGACGCAATACCCTTTGCTTTTTCTAAGGCATTACCTACTTGACCAGAATCAATAGCACTACTTACATATTTCGCACCTTCCCCCACTTTACCAATTATATCCCCAACAAATGGACTAAACTCCCCTGCTATTCTTGCGACTTCAGGCGCATACTCTGCAACTTTACCCGCTATTTGTCGAATTAAAGGAACTTTCTCACCTATTGCTTTAATTCCTTGTCCTATTTTTTGCCCAATCGATGATATACCCGCTCGTAAATTATCAAAAAATCCCATTAATGTATAATAATATAAATTAAAAAATTTAATTAAATATCTAATAAATCAAATGGGTGTTTATTATCTTCATTGTTGATTAATTTCATTTCTTTTAAAAATCTAAGGTCATCTTTTGTTTTAATATAGAATTCTAATACGTATGAAAGTCCGTTGAAATTAATTAAATTAGAATTATCATCAGTTATATAAAATTCAATATATTTCAGTAGATTTTTATTAATTTCATTATTAAGATTTTTGTTATAAAGATTTTTAAAATTAACAATTTCACCAAATACATAATTTTCTAATAATATACAATATAGAGTTTCTCCCGCCTGTGTTGAATTCTCATATACTTCATTTTCTCCAATATTAGACTTTATATATAAATTTCGTAATCCGTTTGTAAAATCGCATACGTTAGGACTAATCAGAATATTACTCGTTGAAGAATATAAAGTATTATTTAAAAATCCGCATATCTTACCTAAGTTTCTAAAATTAATAGTAAATGATGATGACCTTGAAAAAGTATATTTAAACGCTCCTAAATCATATATAATAGAAATACCTAACGCTGTAAGTAAAGTATTTATTTCATTTCTTAAACTTAGGATTGTATAATTTTTAGGTTGAATTGTGTATTCCGTTGAATTAACTAAAATTGTATTTCCAACAGTTGTATTTATATTATAAAAACTCATTGGAATTTGTGTTGATATTATATTAAATTCTTCTACTTGAATATCAGCAGGAAGAAATAATTTTAACTTCCCATCTGTTCCTATTGTTTGCTTTCCTGAATTAATTATTAATCGCATAATATTACAAAAAAAAAAAAATTGTGTAGAAATATTATTTTTTTTGTTTTTTGTTAATCTTTCTTATTGCTCCTTCCAAGTCTTTTTTAGTTGGAACATTAGAAAATCTTTTAGTCATGCAACTTACTTTTACGAAGTCGTGCATTAAATCTTCATCACTCCATTTATAAAACTTTTTCAAATATTTCTTCGCTTCAATAAATTCTTCTATTTTTTCACAACCTTGAAGTTTAGGTGGAACTTCTAATTTATAATCAAATAGTTTGACATCTGTATATCTGTATGGGTTTGGTTCAAAATATACATATTCAAAATATTCTTTTTTTATGTATTCTTTAAGTTCTCTAACTGGATGATCGGACATATATATATTACAAAAAATAAAAAAATATTTTAAAAAACAAATTTATCATTTTATTAATTCATCATCACTACTACCCATTTTAGTTTGTCTTGGTCGAAGAGAATCTGGATCATTTCGCATTGATGACTTTGTATAATCATAAAATTCACTTGAAGGTTTTAAACCTAAATCTTCAAATCCTTTTTCTTTTGATAATTCTTTACTTATAAAAGGTCCTTTCATAACTCCTTTCTTCTGTGGTGATTTTAAATATTTTTCATATGCTTCTATTGTCTCTTCACTTTCGCCTAAACCTTTTCTCAATTCTAATTGTCTTTTTAATGATTCTTCTTTTTTCTTTTCATTCTCTAATGATTTTGCTTCTTCCTTTGCTTTTTCTTTTAATGCATCATTCCTTTTATTTACTTCTTCTGTATAAGCGTTAAAATCTCTTACTAATCCTGTTTGTAATACTGGTTGAGACACTCCTAAACTCGGTGTTTGTTGTGGTTGAAGATATTTCGTAATTACTTTTACTTTTGGTTTTCTTACCACTTTACGCTTTGGTTTTGCTTTACTTTCACCAACTTTAATATTTATATTAATTCCTTCTTTCTTCTTAACAGGCATATATATATAATAAAAAAAATTATTCTTCTTTTATTATTATTTCGTCAAATTTTTTAAACAGTCGTTGAGAATCAATATTAATAAATAACCAACTGTGTTTTTTATCATAAACTAATCGCATTAATTCTGGAATAATATCTTTTTTCTGTTCCAACAGTTCTTCCATTACTTTTTCAAATTCACTTTTCGCTGTCTTGAATAGAACTACATTACTGAATAGTTTTCTTATATCTTTCTCTATACTTATAAAGGTTTGATTTAGAAAGAAAATTGACACTCTATAATGCCTTCTATTAAAGACTAAATCTTTAAATAAATCTCTTACTTCTGGATTTTTTAACTTTGCTCCGAAATCATCAAAGATTATACAATTATTATACTTTGGATCTTCTTCTTTACATCTTTCTATAACTTCGCTTAGTGTGTCATAATTTAAATCATCATACTTTTTATCCTCTGGTAATTCCTTATCAAATATATTATCTTTCATTGAACCTCTACTATTCCTTGGTTGAAATAAGAATATGTTGTGAAATACCTTTTTAAAGACCTTATTTTTTCCACCTGCTTTAAAGAGTGAATATAATAAACTTGTTTTACCGCTTCCACTTCTACCACAAAATAGATTAACACTATGAGCGTTGAAAAACTTTGTTAATTCAAAATTATTTAAATGTTCTGCTAAACCCGAATCGCAATTCATTTCACAGTGTGGTAATTCTGGTTCTTTATTCTTGATTACTTCTAATCTCATATAATGCTATAAATATATCTAATAAAAAAAAATCTTTTATCCCCATCTTATACTGTCCCAAGTAATTTTATTAACAATTGGTTGAACGGTTTTTACCTCAACTTTTTTAGGCGTTTCTTCTTCTACTTTTTTCTTTGGTTTCTTAACTATAATTACCTCTTCTTCTTCGCTTTCGCTTTCTTCAACAATAATTTGTTTTTTCTTTTTCTTTTTAGGTTCGTTTTCTTTTTCTTTTTCCTTCGCTTTTTCTCTTGCTTCTGTTATTGCTTCAAGTGTTTTTTCCGTCATCCTTTTCTTAATTAATTGATTTACTTTCTCTTCTTCTAAAAATTCTTTTCTTTGTTTTGCTTTTGTTTTTCTTGCTTCTGTTGCTTTCTTAATTGCTTCTAACTTCTTAGCACTTAAAGGTTTTTTTTCCTTCTTAATTTCAAGTTCATTTTCTTCTTCTCCTACTTCAACAATAATATCATCTGGTTGAGTTTCTATTTTTTCGGTCTCTTCGGTCATCGTAATTTTGGTATATATATACGAAATAAAAAATTTTTTATTTATTTACTATTATTATAATGTTTAACAATTTAAGGTCAGGAACTGGAACAATTGATACTATTGAAGTAAATTTGAACCCAAAAAGAAAATTTCTTTACGTAGATAACGATAATTTTATTACACCTTCTACAACTGCGGGTATAAGTCAATTGGGTTATACTGATGATATTGAGATAAGTAATGAGGCGACCGATCCATCTATTGCTTTATATTCTTCAACTGGTTTGAATCCTAAAATTGATTTTATTAGATTTGGAAGAACTTTTGGAACTGATTCTACTAATGATTGGAGAATACAAAATAATAATAATTTAAGTATATCATCAGGTAAAAATTTAACTACAACAGAAAAAATAAAAATAACAGATAATGACATTGAACTAAGTTCTGTTGATTTATTAATTCCTACAACTAAGAAAGCAAAAAGTGAAAAATACACAGGTCTAACAACTGCATCAAATTTTGATTTAGGTTTGACAGGTGATACTGCTATAATTAATTCATACAGAGATATAACGGTTTCTTCTGGTAAAAAAATAAATAGTGAAAAATACACAGGTCTAACAACTTCATCAAATTTTGATTTAGGTTTGACTAGTGATACTGGAATAATTAATTCATACAGAGATATAACGGTTTCTTCTGGTAAAAAAATAAATAGTGAAAAATACACAGGTCTGAC
>VFLE01000118.1 GCA_009885205.1 Candidatus Shapirobacteria bacterium
AGACCCCTGAGTTCCTTGAGTACCTGCAGACCCCTGAGATCCCTGAACTCCCTGAGACCCCTGAGACCCCTGAGACCCCTGAGACCCCTGAGATCCCTGAGATCCCTGAGATCCCTGAACTCCCTGAGTACCTGCAGACCCCTGAGATCCTTGAGTTCCCTGAGACCCCTGGGGGCCTAAAGGACCAGCAGGTCCCGCAGGGCCGCTTCCTGAATTTCCTCCATTGCAAGTGGAACAGAATTGTTTAAACGCCGGATCACAACATAACGTACCCGATATTGCCTGCCGTGCGCGACGGTTAGACTCGGTCTCTAACGCTTCCGCGTCAGTTAGGAATGCATACCTCCTCGACATTATAATATATTACAATATTATAATATTTTCAAAATACAATACGAATTTGTTATTTATATATTCATAAATTACTTTAACTATTTGCTAAAATAATAAAACCCAACAAAAAATTAACGCATATTGTGCATATTTATTACACTTTATTTTCATCTAAACGAGCATTTTCCGATGTTTTTAAGAATTCCTCGCGCAAATTTTTCGCATTCGCCACCTCACGCGAATCAAAATCTACGGTTTCTTTTACGCCAATTAAATTTCCATTTTCATCCATGGTCTGCGTTAATACATTCCCCGATTTTTCAGCCAATTTAATATTTTCTTCAATCGCCTTTCGTTTCGTTTCGCGAATGCGCCGATCAAATTCCTCCTTTGCTTTCGCCTCATTCTTTATTTTTTCTTGGTGCAATTGATTTAATTCGTCTTCCATAAATTCAACGCGCCCCGTTTTATATGCATCCGGATCCCACGGAATCCACATTCCAACTGGACCCACATAAATGTCATGGTTCGGATCTAATTCACGTAACTTTTTGCAACGCATTTCCGCCTCTTCCTGGGTATTATACACTCCTCTAATTTTGAGACCTCTTGTTGAAGTTTGAAACGCATGTTCACGCTGAAAATTTTGCGTCAGCTTCTCTTCATTTTTATCTATAAAATTTTTGAAATCGTCATCGACCGTAGACGCCTT
Source organism: Candidatus Shapirobacteria bacterium (assembly GCA_009885205.1). GTDB lineage: Bacteria > Patescibacteriota > Microgenomatia > UBA12405 > UBA12405 > UBA12158. The sequence goes on from VFLE01000118.1 coordinate 1,046, forward strand.
CAGTTTTTTCTCTTCTTCTTTTGAAAATTCGTTAAAGTCCGCAATAACATCGTCAATTTTCAAATTGTATTTATAAGAAATAAAATGCAAAAAATCGAAAAACTTTTCCATGGATTTAGAAAAATCCCAATTCTTTACAAAATTATCAAACAAATATAATTCGCGCATTTTCAATATTTTTTCGGGAGAAACAAAAGACATGCACGCAAATTTTTGTCCCGAAATTGCATCGTCTTCGTCCAACAAATCGATATATTTAGGATTCTTTTCGCCATTTTTCAAATTTTTTCTTTCAAACCCAGACATTTAGAAATACTCTAGTTATATTAATTTCTCTGGAAGTTTATTTAAGTTATTTATTTTCATTATAATATTATTTTCGCAATCTATATTATAATGAGCAATTTGTTTGATTTCAGCGAACTCGTCAAAAGAGCCGTAAAATACATCATCGAAGGTTGCGTAGTGGCCATTGCCGCCTACAGTATTCCTAAAAAATCGTTAAATGTAGAGGAGGTTATTATCATTGCCCTTACTGCCGCGGCAACATTTAGCGTATTAGATGTGTTTGCCCCTTCGTTTTCTTCGTCTGCCCGTGGAGGTGCCGGCTTTGGTATTGGCGCCAATCTTGTGGGATTCCCGGCTTAACCAATACATATGCCTATTCCAAAAATATAGATATATTATCACTCGATATCTATATTTGATCGACACTGTGCCGCATTGACACAATAAGGAAGTTAAAATCCTGTCTCTAGTTCGAATGATAGCGGAACAAAACCCGTAGATAAACAACATAAAGTTTATTTCTATGAATACGTAAAATGGTAAAAATATATTGTGTCAATTTCGAAGACGCTCTACGTCGTAATAGAATAATGGGCCGATTTTCACAATTGAATTTAGATGTCCATTTTGTAGATCCCGTATATAAGACTGATTCTCGCCTAGACGATCCTCGCATTCCACAACAGCATAAGCGGACCTATTCTATTATGCTACAACATTTAGATTCTCTAAAAGATTTTATAGAAACCACCGACGAAACGGAAAAATATTGTATCGTATGCGAGGATGATATTTTGATATCGAAACGCATTTCCGAATTTCTTCCCGAAATTGTGAAACAATTCGACGATTTACACTTGGACATTTTGTTACTTGGATATCTTTTTGCTAATACAATCGACCCTTTTTCAAATGGTCATTTCCCTTTATTGCATAAATCCGATAGTTTTTTATATACTGAATATCCTGACGATTTATGGGGATCACAAATGTATCTTGTGTCCAAAAGTTACGCGCAACATTTACTAAATGTATATACGCCCGAATATATTTATAAGGATCCGGAATCTATTCCCTATAATCCCGACTGGATTATTACAAAAGTGGGCCGTAGGGGGCTCATTGTTCCTATGCTTGCGGTAGAAGAAGGGGGTACCAAAAATGACAATTACGGACAGAATGAATTTCATAAACAAAGTTTTTTTAAAAATTATGTGGAGGGGGTGTTTGTTTAATTTAGAGGGGACTACATCAAAGAAGCGGATTCCACCGATGAACATGATTCGTTCCCGCGTATATTGTTAAATAATAAAAATTTTTATTATTTATCAGAATTGTCCGCTTTTCAAAATTTTGATTGCGATCGTGATCGCGTTGTCCCGCCAAATGTAACACTCGATCTCATACTGTTTCTTATGTTTTTTATATTTCTTATTTTTCTACTGCTTTTTTTGGATCTAGTTGATCTTACAGAAGACGGCCTTTTCGGAATAAATCCGCCTTTTTTTCGAGTTTCCATTTTATACTATATTATACCGTAGGAAAAAATTCCCAGTCCAGATCTCCACAAACTTTTTTCCATATCATATCCTGTTCCAATTGTTTTTCCCTATCCTTCATCATAGGAATATACGGTAAATATTGTGTTTGGTCCAATAAAACGCATAATTGATAAAGTGTATATGTATAATTAAAGAAATTGGTACGATTCGCCGGACAATGCATTGCCCATGGCTTTTGTATCTCAATGAATAATACGCATAGGGTCTCATGTAATTCTTCATTCATAATCGGAGGTTTTATGCCAAAAATCGAATTAATATATTGAATATGTTCAAAAAATTTGTTCAATCCAAGTTTTCGCAAAATCTCGCGCATTTTATCATAATTAATAACGGATATATCTTTGATTCTCTCTTTTTTAATTCTAGAGCGAATTGCCTCAATTACTTCTTCGGGTATTTGCGTTGTTTCTTTCGCCTGAAATTGCGACAAAATTTCCTTGAAATGATTAAGACGGATATAGGCTGTATAGGATACTTCATTCGGCGGATCTTTGTTATTCGATTTCGAACTATCCACAATATACACAATGAATTTCCCGCATTGTTGATTGTTGCATATTAGTATTCCCTCTTCGTCTTGCGGAACTAGTTCCCCTTTATTGCAATTTTGACAAATGTCGGATGCAACTATATAATCTTGCGGATTCAAAAATTCATTGCTGACATTTTTCCAATATTTTTGATATATATTTTTCGATTGCGTATACTGATCCGGATCTTGTCGATCGGCGTTTTTCGATTTCACCTTGAAAAAGGAGTGTAGCAAATCAGTGTTTTGTTTACCTCCGCCCGTGGAAATATCTTTTTTGTCTTCAAAATATCCAAAAATATATTTGGAATTTTCCAACAAATAACGTTTTTTCTCATTTTTTAGGATTTTTATTTTTGCTTTGTTGGATAATATGGAATCTTTTAGCTCCATGTATTTGTCAATCTGATTATCTCCAAGATTGCGAATTTCAGTTTTTAGAAATTCGATTTCTGATTCCAATTCGGGTATTTGTACAGAAACCGATTTGTGAAATTTATCCAACATTTCCGTGTGTTTTTCATCAATCGTATTATTTTGCTGAATTGGGCGTTTTTGTGTGTTCATATATCTATACAAAACCGCTGTTTTTATGTTAATTTTGCAAGAATGGATAAAGAGAAACTCCCTGCTACTCTAAAACGGTAGGTTACTATGTCTAAAAGGAAAAAGGGAGTGTAAAAGGATAAGTTTTAGGGGAAGTTTTAGGGGAAGTTGGGTCCCCCTAAAATATAATTATAGTATATAGTTATTTATAATTTAGTATGACGACCATTTATACGGAACAAGAAGGTTGTGATTCATCCCGCGCGGATGCGAAACATGATTTCCATACCATATTTGATAAAGATACAATTCAAGGATATGTTACTAAAAGTATACCAAACACACCGTATTGTAAAGATGCAAACGCGCTAACAGAAGACAATTTTATGACAAAATATATATTAAATTCTGAAAAAAAAATAGACGCCACCTACATTGAATCGGTAAGTGAATGGGCCCAAGATATAAAGGCGGATGAAACATTTCAAAAATCGGTTACAGATCGTTATAAAATTTACAAAATAAACCGCGCACAACACGATTCTTCCAAGACACAGTCTTTTATACAATTGTCTTTACAGGATGCGGGTATAGAAGACGATGTGTTTTTTATTTGTGATGTAGCTTACGCGAATGTGCGCGAGGATTTAACCTATACTGCAAAAAAACCAGCGAAACAGAAAATGCGTTGGGTACAAAACGCACAAACATTATACGATCCTGCCGGAAAAACTGCATGGCATACCGGCTCAGATTATGGGTTTAAATCCAATGACAGTAATTTTGTTTTTAGTTGGGAAAACGCCAATTTGAAAACCATGACATATTATCCTATATGGCCCGGAGGAGAATATAATTTCACCGAATCTTTTCCCGAAACGATGTTGTACACAAATAAAAATATGTATATGGGAATACGCGCGGATAAAAATGACACGGATGATTACAAAAAACAGGATTCCGTATTAGTAATAACCGATCCCAAAAAACCGGGGTATTATGCATTTGCGGATAAAGATTTATCTTCTAAAGGCGACGGTATTTTGAACAAAAGTCAGATGACATCTTATCGCGCGAAAGGAAATGATTTACGTAATTTCGTTAAATTTTTGAAGACGGAAACGGGCGAAACCGTTGGTCAAAGAAAGATTCTTTTGGACGAGGTCTTGGATTATTCCTCCGAAATACAGATTCTTGCCAAAAAGGTGGGAGATGCATCGCAATCCCTTTCTTGCTGTAAACCAGTTATGCATTTTCAAGAATTCCAAGATAATGCCGCGGGGTTTAAAGGAGGAGTTCGAAATTTTGATTCCAATGGGAATCATGCGTTTGTTTCCTACGATCGAATTGCAATCGGATGTGCCCTCAACTACAATTGCCCTATTGTTTTGCAAAACACACAAGAGGGATTTGTTTTGTATGTGCGCGAAGATCTAGTTTCCCAAGAGAAACAATTCGACAAATTTGAGGCGTTATTTGGTGAGATGAAAACGGATATAAAACTCGATTTATTCGGAAAAGAAAAAGAGGAATTATTGAAAAATGTGGGAAAAAAACTGGCTGAATTGCCCACTAAAAAGATTGAAAATGACTCGGAATATAAATCATATTTAGTTCAACATTTATTATTATTGCCGGTTTTACAGATGTTAAATACAATCGGCTCGTTTTTTGAAATGACCGAGGCGAATTTGAAAATGAGAATCCTTACATCAATTCAAGAAGCAAATAAAAAACTAATCAAAGAAAACAATATTAGCATTAATGAATCTTCGTTGGAAAAAATAGTTGAAACTGTGCTTGTCAAAATACAAAAAAGCATGGAGACACAAATCGAATCTACAAAACGCGACAAATCGTACAAAGCCAATAATCCGCAATTAAAAAATTTATATGGATTGTATGCTGGCATTTTGAGCATAAAATATGATCTTGATAATGTCAAGACAACCATGGAAAATATTACTGCATTGTTATCAACGATTCCATTAGTGAGTATTGATTTTAAAGAGCGATTAAAATTATTGGCCAAAGGACATCGCGATAATATAACGTCTTGCGTGCCATTTCATTATTCAGAAACCGTCATGCGTGACCCGAAAAATGCCGATGGATTTATTGATCGAGCGACCCAATGTTTTGGAACAACTACCATTATATTGCCTATTTTTGATGTGTTGAACAAATTATCCATTGTCAATTTTAAAACCGGGTTTTTGAATATGATAATCGGAGCCTTGGATGCTACGAAACAAAAAGCCGCAAATATTCAAAATTTTTCGTTTGAAACAACAAATCTTATGGCTTTGGAGCAACTTGTTCGGAATGGATTTGTTGAAAAAGAATCCGATATTTTGGACAAATTGGAAAAAGCGAAAGGAGAGGAAACAAAAGCTATATCAGAAGTAAACAACGATATTGATGTTATTTTGGATGAACTTGATATAACTATTACTGGAGCCAATATTTTAGAACAAAACAAAAAAATACAAGAAGAAAACGAAAAAATAGTGAAAAAGAACCAAGAAATAGATTCCGAAATCGAAAAATTAAAGGAGGGCAACCGTAAAATGCTAGAAGAAATTGCCGAAAATACTAAAAAAAGGAAAATCGTGGAAGAACCAGAAACAAATGATAAAAAAAGAAAAATAGAAGAAAATGATAAAAAAAGAAAAATAGAAGAAAATGTTAAAAAAAGAAAAATAGAAGAAAATGATAAAAAAAGAAAAATAGAAGAAAATGATAAAAACATTAAAAATTTGCCAAAAACGAAAAAAACGAAAATACCAGAAAAGATAGAATTTCCAATGAAACTACCAAGAATGGACCAAAATGAAACCTTGGTCGATTATTTGAAAGAAATGAAATTATTGATACCCAAACAAATGATAAAACACGACGCATCTAGTTATATTGGGGCTTTTTTAAATAAAAATACGAAAAGTCATATTCAAATACAGATCGATATGTTTCTTAGTATGAAAACCGAGCCCAAAGATTCACTGTCCCTTTCCACAAGATCCAAGAAAACCATAATAGAGGTAGAAATCAAAAAAGCCTTTGAAATCGAATTATTTTTGAAGGGCCTATTTGGTATATTTACTTTTATGCGCATGTCTGAAAACAACGGAATTGGGTTGCCAATCATTTTTGGTAATAAAACAAATCAAATCTCACTTATGAAATATTTCTTGGAGATTGTCGAGGTGGTATTGTTTCCAGAAGAAGGTACCGATGAAGAAGAAAACATTGAAATGAACAATGACACATTGGTGTCCGTTATTCGCGACCGTATAAACAAAAAGATGAAAATTAAGGTGAGTCCTTTGGACGTTACAAAAATGGTCGAGGATTATGGCAAAATTGAAAAAGATACAAGATCGAGAAATCCAGAAATAAAATTGTTATTGGATAAATTTAAGTTTGTACAAGTACATCTTGGACAATTTACAAAAAACCGTCCTTTAAATTTTTCCACCGAAAACACAGACGCCTTTGTTTCAAACAAGGCATTCCAATATTATGCGCAAAAATATGTAGACGCGTTCGAAGATTATATTGATGATCTTAACAATGGATTTTTTTCCATCAATTCATTCAGGACAATTATAGAAAGCAATACTTTATCATTTGGTAGTCGCGAATTGGCGGGAGATTTTTCCGGACTTAATGCGAACCAATTCAACTACAATATGGCTTTGTTATATCATATCGAAAACGAGCTCAGTAAAAAGCGGTTAAGTGAATCAGGAAAATCCGAAGACGCGCCCCCACTTTATGATGAAGATAGTTTTATGGGTAAATTGTTGTCACAATTATTTCCAGGTGGGAAACATATTGGCGGCGGTGGGGCTCGCGATCACATGATTGATCAAATTTTAGGGATTTTTGGAGCCGATATAAAATCAGAATCCCCGATTTTCAATAAAGAAATCGCGCTTAATATAAAAAATATATTGCAATTTTACCTCACTGGATTCAATAATGATGCTCTTCAAGCTTTAAACGGCGATAAATCAAAACAAGGAATTCTGGCCGAACAAATTGCCACTATACCATCTACTACCCTATCCCATCTTTCTTCACACGAAAGATCGTTTGGCTTGGAAACTCACCCAAAAAAATCAATAAAAGTAGGTGGTAGAAAAACCAAACAAAAGCGTGCGGTTTCCAAGAAAAAAGGGGCATATAATCCAAGACGAACCAAGAAACGCAAAAATAAAACGCGTCGAAATTGGCGTTAAATGCATATCAACAATGTATATATGTCCATCACCGAAATTAATATCGATACAACACCTCATATCCAGATTGAAAGACCCAAATTTCTAAAAATGCTCTTTATCGTAAATGCATTGGAGAATGGATGGACAGTAAAAAAATCACAGGATTCTTATATATTCACCAAAAAACACGAAAATCGGCGAGAAGTGTTCCAAGAAAATTATTTAGAGAATTTTGTCAAGGGAAATTCGACGGATATGAGCATTCTAGATAATTTTTGATATATTTTTATTTTTTAAGGTTATTTAGCAATGTTTATATTTTTTTTCCAATTTCCTTACCATATTTTTATTTTGATTTTTGAGATAAAAATATGCTTTTATTATGATGTGGAGTTTTTAGTTTTTCGATTATTTTTTTAGCAAAAAATAAAAAAATAACATTCATTTGTATTTATTTAGCCATCTTCCAAATTTTTTTCTATATTAAGGTTATAAAGCAGAAACCATGGGTGGAGCGTTGATGCAATTGGTCGCCTACGGCGCACAAGACGTGTTCCTTACGGGAACTCCCGAGATTACTTTTTGGAAGGTGTCCTACAGGCGCCATACCAACTTCGCGATGGAATCGATCGAGCAGACCTTCTCTGGTCAGGCCGATTTCGGTCGCCGTGTTACCTGCACGATCAGCCGCAACGGTGATTTATGCTACCGCACATACCTTCAGGTTACTCTCCCCGAGATTAACCAGAATATGCGCCCCACCACCGGAACCAACAACGACGGCGTTTATGCCCGTTGGTTAGATTTCATTGGTGAGCAGCTTATCTCCCAGGTTGAGGTTGAGATTGGTGGCCAGCGCATCGATCGCCAGTACGGCGATTGGATGCACATCTGGAACCAGCTCACGATGTCGTCGGAGCAGCTTCGTGGATATTTCAAGATGATTGGTAACACCACTCAGCTTACCTACATCACGGATCCTACCTTTGCCCCCATTGCTGGCCCCTGTGCCGCTGCCGGTGGCCCCAACCAGGTTTGCGCTCCCCGTAATGCCCTCCCTGAGACCACTCTCTACATTCCCCTCCTCTTCTGGTTTTGCCGCAACCCCGGTCTTGCTCTTCCTCTTATCGCTCTTCAGTACCACGAGGTCAAGATCAACATTGATTTCCAGCCCATCGGTCAGTGCTTATGGGCGGTCAAGACCCTCACCGGTGCTTCCGGCACGGTCTCGGTCCCCCAGGCCTACCAGCAGTCGCTTGTTGCCGCTTCCCTCTATGTTGACTACATCTTCTTAGACACGGATGAGCGCCGCAAGATGGCCCAGAACCCCCACGAGTACCTCATCGAGCAGCTCCAGTTCACGGGTGACGAGTCGGTTGGTTCTTCCTCCAACAAGATCAAGCTCAACTTCAACCACCCTTGCAAGGAGCTTATCTGGGTTGTCCAACCCGACGCCAACGTCGATTACTGCGCTTCCTTAGACGGTGGCCAGACCCTTTACCGCACGTTCGGCGCCCAGCCCTTCAACTACACGGATGCCATTGATGCCCTTCCCAATGCCGTCCACGCTTTCGGTGGCCCCGCCGAGACCTCCGGCACCAACGCCTTCATCACCACCAACGGCCTCTTCCAGATGGCCGGAGCTGGCGATGTTCCCGAACTCACCACCGTTAACGAGTGGACGACTGGAGCCGGCGCTGGACTTTACCCCGGTCTTGATGGTCTCACCGCTACTGGTGCGGTTCTTCCTGCGGGAAGTTCCATCACGGGGTCCTTCGTGTCCGATGCCGGAACTTTCGTTCTTGCCGAGACCGCCCTCGATATGCACTGTTGGGGTGAGAACCCTGTCGTCACCGCTAAGCTCCAGCTTAACGGCCAGGACCGCTTCTCTGAGCGTGAGGGTTCTTACTTTGACGTTGTCCAGCCTTTCCAGCACCACACGCGTGCCCCTGACGCTGGCATCAACGTTTACTCCTTTGCCCTTCGCCCTGAGGAACATCAGCCAAGTGGGTCGTGCAACTTCTCTCGCATTGACAATGCTGTGCTCCAGCTTGTCCTCTCGTCGGGAACGGTTTCGGGAACTGCCACCGCCAAGGTCCGCGTATACGCCGTGAACTACAACGTTCTCCGTGTCATGAGTGGTATGGCAGGCGTCGCTTACTCAAATTAGGGTTAGTCACAAAATAAACGCGAATAAAACGGAAATCATAAATGTTTATTTGGATAGAAAGACTGCAGCTGTAAAT
>VFLE01000201.1 GCA_009885205.1 Candidatus Shapirobacteria bacterium
CGAAGCCAGTAAAACTGAGATTTTATCTCTCTCAACTCCATCTATCTTTTTTCTTTTATTCATACCTGATTTTAAATCAGGTGTTCGGATTCGTTTTAGAATTTAATAAATTGGAGAGGTAGTAAAAGGATATTGCTAGAAATTGAATAAATTAGAGATGGGAGAGAAATTAGTATCGAGCCAGGGAAGGTCATAGCCGCAATAATGGTAGCTAGAGAATAGTTTTTGTAGGTGGCCGAGATGGCGTAGGTGATTTTTTCTGATTTGTGGGAACCGAGTAAGTAACCAAAAACAAAATTAATGGACATTAAAATTAAAGAAAGCAGGGTTAAGCCAAAAGATAAAAATAGGTGGGAGGTTATTTGACCGTGGATTGGGGCGACTATCCCCCAGACAATGATGGCTACGAGGATAGTGGAATAATCAGTTTGATGGAGAGTAATTTGTTTGACGATATTAAATCGTCTCAATAAAATGGCTAGCAAAAAAGGGATGATGATGATATAAGCCATTGAAGTACTCATTTCGATAGCATCAAATTTTATGGTAGATTTGGTAAAATAGTAGGCTACTAGCGGAAGGGTAATGGGACTGATAAGGTTGGATAGGGAACTGATGACCAAAGCTTTTTCTGGTTGGCCACCAAATAAATTAGAAAGAAATACAGCACTGCGACCAACGGGAACGGTGGAAACAAGAATTAATCCCAAAAAAAGTTCTGGGGATAAAAAAGGTTTTAAAAATAGATAAATTAAAATGGGCGAGGCAAGGTGAACGATTAATAGTTCGAGAAAAATCAATTTTGGTTTTTTAAATGTTTGCCAAATTTGATTTAGGTCAATTTCCAGACAAGAGAGAAAAATGAGAACCATTAATAGGATATTTAAAATAGGGTTTAAAGCGAGCCCGGGAGATGGCCAGACGAAACCAAGGACAGCACCGAGTAAAATAATTAAGCTGGAGTATTTAGATATTTTCACTTAATAAATTTTATACCGCGAAGGGCCAAAAAGAATAGGGATAAAATAAATATTTTTAAAATAAAATAACCATTTGGATCGAGAAAATCGGTAGTCATTTTGGTGTGGTTATTTATAATGATATGGGTTATAATGCCGATAGGTAAGGTTAAATAGAGCCATGATGAGAGGGGAATATTTATATTTATTTTTAAAAATAATTTGGTGAGTAAAGGGGAAAGTAAAAATATCCCTAAAAATGAAAGGGTTAAGTCAAAAATGGCGTAGTTAAAAATGCGAAAGGAACGAAGATATTCGATGGTCATGATATGAGTATACAGGGAAACGTGAAGTGAAGCCCTCCTTCGTTAAGAAACTTCGGCGGGTAAAAGCGGTGTGCATTCGAAAATATTCGAACAGATTTTCAAAATTTATAATGACGGGCGGAACTCGCCCCCCTCCGATTTCCGTCCGATGGAAAGTGAGGATTTCAATAAAACTGCCAAAATATCGGCTCGAACTTCTTTTGGGCCAAATGCGGACTTTAAAAATTAGAGGTATAATATTGTTAGTACAAATCATACACAATATTATGATATCAATTTATGGAAAGTAAACAAGATAATAAACTAGGTCAAAAAATAAAGGCACTTAGAAATAAGCTTGGATTATCTCAAGACGAGCTCGCAAGAAAAGCTGATGTTCCCTACACTACCCTAACCAAAATCGAGACTGGCGTCATAAAAAAACCCTCAGTTTTTGTGATTGCTAAAATTTCAAAGGCTTTAGAAATCAGCATAGACAAGTTAGTTTTGTGATATAATATATCATTATAATTTTTAATAAATAACCATGTCTATCGGTGAAAAAATAATCAACCTTACAGCTAAATCCATAGATAAACAGCCAGACAATTGGAAAAACTCAGCTTCAAGGTTAGCAATTACTGCCTTTGGCCGTGTTCCCGAATCAATTTCTAATTTTATTAATGGTCAAGTCCCAACAAACCTAGACGAAACTGCGAATATAGCTGAAGCTATTACCGTAACTCCTCCACGACTTCTTGAAACAGCCATTAAAACAAAAAAAGAAAAAAATGAATCATCCCAAGAAGCTCTAGCGAGAGTTACCACCGAGACAGGTCGTTTATTTCAAGCTATTTCAATTGCCCAAAAGTTAGAGACTTTCGAAACGACCACGGAATTACAGACAAAACCACAAAGACTTTTCGAGCGTTTACTTGATAAATCACTTTCTCTTGAGAAAGGCAACATCGCACCAAAAATTAGATTAGCAAAAGCAATTGAAGAATCGGGAATTGTTGATGAACATAAACTAAAAGTAGATGAGTCACTTAATAATCAAGGTGAAGTTTTATCAAAATTTTTAGATAATGCGATACAAATAAAACTTACAAATAGAGTAGAGAGAACGGTCGAAAGCTGGAGTGTTGACTCGCTCAAGGCAAAATACGGACTCATGAAGTACGAACAAATATCAAAACAGCTTAAATCCGCTCTTGGTGAAACCGCTGAAATGCCAGAA
>VFLE01000051.1 GCA_009885205.1 Candidatus Shapirobacteria bacterium
ATTTTTAACGTATTAATATTATATTCATTTTTCCACTCATTGAAAAGTTTTTTAAATTCATTATCCTTAACTTTATATGTTTTGTCTGTAGTTGTTAATGTATTAAATTTTTCAACGTAAAAAGGGCTTATTTTTTTTAAATTATCATATTCTTCTTGGCTTACTTCTTCCGCATTGTTTGATTGACATATTTTTAAATCTAGATGGTTGTATTTAGTATTTAAAAATTCTACATTGTAATAATTAAATGAGTTCTTATTTATTAATATATCATTTTTCCCGTTATTTATAATATCTTTAATGGTGATAGAAATATTTAATAATACCGCCATTTCTTGCATTTCTTCCACTGTATAAGCCCGTTTAAATTTGCTTTCTTGTTTTATTAGTTTTCTATATATAGCTCGCCCTTGTGTGCTCTTCTCATCATTTTGATATTTTTCAAAAAATTGAACTAATCCACGATATACACAATCACCGCTGTCGTTGTTTCTAAATAATTGCATAAATCTAGATTGTTTATTTTGGTTTTCTAATCTGGGGGCTATTATAGTTTTTAATATAACTTTACGATTACGGGCCATTACATTTAAAATAAAAGTTTGAACAATCCACGATGACGTATCACTATCAGTATATAATAAAAAACGAAATTTTGCATCTATATCTTTTCTTGTCATTGTATTAGGAAAAATAAAAACTTTTCTCATATCTTTAATTTCTGTATTACCTTCATAAAATTTAATCTGATGAGATATATAGCCTAATTGACTTGTTCGCATTGCTTGCTTAACTTCGTTTGTGTGTATCCATGGGTAAAAATTATAAATATTATTTTCATCAATTACTACCTCATTAATCATTGAGTTTTTAATAAATACAGCTTGTTCTTTTAATTCTCGTTGAACATTCTTTTTTAATTTTCGTTGTTGTTTTCTTTCTGTTGTTTTTGTAATTAATGCCTTTAATGTTTCTTTTTTGTATGTAGTTGTTTTTAATTTTTCTAATTTTTCTAATCTGTTTAATGATGATTTATAAGGGCTACCATCTTTTTTTATTTTAATTGGTTTAAGGTTCTTTTTTAATGATGGTAATGAACGTAAGACACCTTTTAAATATAAATCTTTTGCGGTTTTGTATGCTGGATGATTTTTATAAACATCCTCAAGTGTTGAAAGTTTTTCAATTCTTTTGTTAAAATTGGTATTAGACATTTTTATTATATATTAACATATATATTAAATATTTCTTTAAGTGATATTTTAGATATTTTAAATTTTCTAGATGTTTTTATTTTTATATTTCTATATTTTGCGAGCTTTCGGCTTTGGGTGTTGGTGTTGGTGTTGGTGTTATTTCGGTACATGTTTCAAATTCAAAAAT
>VFLE01000170.1 GCA_009885205.1 Candidatus Shapirobacteria bacterium
AAAAATTTGAATTTCCAGAAACTGCTGATTGAACCAACGTTGATCCATCGGCTAAAAGATACTGTGTTGATAATCCACCACTTTTTATAAATGAACCCGCTTCTATTGAGGTCGGATATGGTGTATACAGAACAGCATCCCCATTAAAATTTAAATTAGCTGAAGTGATATCAATTCCACCAACATTTAACGCGATTGTTGATGTTTCAAGGATATCTTTGATATCATTAGTTTTTAAATTATCAATAGTTAATATACCCTGGATAGTTGTACTTGTTGGAAAACTAGCTGACACGATATTTACTGTTTTTTCTACGAGTGATACTAAATCGGTATTGATGCTTTGTAAAGTTGCTCCATTAGATAATCCTACAATGTCAAATGCTCCAATGGACAAATCACTTGTTAAAGGATTATCGATTCCACCACCAATTGCTAAGCCATTCACTAACACATTTATTGCTACTAAATCAATTGTGTCTTGTGTCAAATTGATTGATACGCTTTGATTAATATCATTTATACTACTTGTTGATAAACTTTGAAATGTATTGTTCGTAGCATTTCCATTGATATTCATCTTTTTATTATATATATTAGGTGATTAATTTTATTTTGAAAAATTTACACATTATTCATCAATCAAATCGTGCCCATGAGAAGCAAGAATTTTAAAAGTAATCTCCCAATTCATATTTTGTAAATCAAGCAAATTACCATCTACGTCTCTTAGCGCTATTTCAATTCTACTTAAATTTTGTGAATACATTTTACTTCTAACTATATCATTTAAATCTTGTTCTGTATTGATGTAATGAATAATGCTACCAAAAGGTTGATCAACTGGAATAAACGCTCCATAGGATTTATGACCTATAGAATCTAAACAGTTCATATTACTAAATGTTGTTTCAGCGTATATGTTTCTGATTCCTGATAAATCAGCCATATGTAAAAATGTCGTTGGAGTAATAGCTGTAAATATAAAATTTTGACCAGCTTTCAATCCTAATATCTGAAAAGACGTTGACCCAACAGCATCAAATAAACCACCTGAACCTGGGCTCGTCACAACTAGTTTGTTTACTAATGTATTAAAACTTAACGTAACGCCAGAAGCTATGCTTTCAGCGGTAGAGTTAAAATATGTAATTAAGCTGTTAATGGTATAATTCCCAACTGGAAAAACTACATCGAATGTTCCGAGTATTGTTGTAAATCTAACTTTATTACTACTCGCTGGAAGGTTGTAAAATACATTTGGAATGCTTGCTCCTTTTACAATTATTTTTTGAACTAAAGATGAGTTACCGCTGTTATTATAACTAACCTGAATAGGATTTGTTGTAATCTTATAGTTACTTTCTCGGCTGTTGATTTTTAAAATATAGGAAAACATCTTACTTTATAATATATATACTTTTTTTTATTTCAAAGAAAAACTAGATGGTATCTTTCTCAATTCTTTAATTCCTTTCGGTTTAAAAATCTTAAATTCTTTTGTCATAGGATATTTATTTAATTCATCACTTTGTTTCTTTTGTATATTTGCATATTGATAATATTGTTTGTCGTTGATACCAACATATGGACCGCTTCGTATTTCATCGTTCATAGTATCAAATGCTTTTTGTTGTCTATTTATTTCTTCCAAATGATACTCTGGGTTAAACAAACGACTTTTTGTAAATTGATTTGGTTTAATGAATGGATTTTGTAATTTTTGACTTATTAATGTATTGCCAGCATCATAATTAAAACTATCATCAATTTGTATCACATTGTATAATCTTTGTTTTTCTTGTTTTGATGTCATCTCTAATTTATTTATAGATGGGACAGTGTAAGGTTGTGGATTTTCATAATTGTTTCTGTATCTCATTATTTCATATTCTTTGTTTCTATAAACCAAAGGATTATCAAGTCCCAATCCTTGCGGATATTCATGGGGTTTAACTAAACTAAAATCAATGAAGCGTTGGTTCTCTTCAATTAATCCACTTGAATAATTACCTTTTCCTTCTAGTTTTCTTGCGATGCGTTCACGCATGCCTTTGGATAATATGGCATATGTTGGGTCAAGAATAGCTTTAGAATTTCCACCCGAAACAGACGTATTCACTTTATTTTGGAAGACATCTTGTAATGATACATTTGCATCAACATCATCAATGGTTACATCGGCATCGTCTTTGCTTTTGTTGATTCCAAACGCTTTGTTTTCAACCGCTAAATATTTATCAGTCATTTTATTTAAATAATTCATACTTTTTTGTAGTTCTATATATATACCATTTATTGATTCAAAAGATAAACCATCTGCTTCATCATATTGTTTTTTTAGTCCATCGTATCGTCTTCTTGCTTCTTTTAATTCTTTCAATGTTGGAATATTAACAGTTGTAGCAAATTTATTATAATATTTTTCAATGATAGATTGATATGTTTTTTTATCAGCCGTTGGTAATCCATTGTATTTATCAACCATACTATTATAGGTATCAATAATGCTACCAAGGCCTACACTATCCCAAAAGTCATTGTGTTGAATTTTATTATAACTCCCATCTGGTTTATTTGGTTTAATTGGAACAACTGGTTTTGTTGGATCAACTGGTTTTGTTGGATCAACTGGTTTTGTTGGGTCTGACGTTGTCCCATCATCTTTTAAATCTTTACCTGCTTTCAGAACTTCTTCGATTGAAACAGCACCACTTGCTGTTAAAGCAATTATAAGTAATAATAATAAATATTGTCTTTTTGACAACCCATTTCTTATAATTCTTCTATTTGGTCGTCTCCTTCTATAA
>VFLE01000202.1 GCA_009885205.1 Candidatus Shapirobacteria bacterium
AAAGTTTATTAAATAAAAAAATAACTAAATGACCATTCAAAAAGTCGAAATATCACAAAAAACAATTATTTTTTTGGCCATTTTTTTACTTTCCCTTTTTGTCGCCTGGCAGTTACGCAGTCTAATTCTTTTGTTTTTCCTCTGTTTTATTTTTATGGAAGCTTTAAACCCGGCTGTTTTATGGCTTCAAAAATTTAAAATACCCAAAATTTTAGCCATCATTATTTTGTATGTTTTAATTTGGTCAGGTATTTCTTTTTCCCTAGCCGGTGCTATTCCCATTATCGTCACCGAGACTACTAACTTAATTAAAATTTTACCTTCCACTCTCGACAAGATTTCCCTAATGGGTGTCAACCCGATTGATATCTCCTCTCAATTAAAAATATTAGAAAATATCCCCGGATCTTTTGCCTCAACTGTTCTCTCGGTTTTTTCCAACTTAATTTCTGTTTTTGCTTTCTTTGTGGTCACTTTTTATCTTCTTTTAGAGCGCAAAAATTTTGAAAAATATGCTACTAAATTTTTTAATCAAAAAGATGCTGTCAAAGCTATCGAAATTCTTGATCTTCTCGAAAAACGACTGGGTCGCTGGGTTTCTGGTCAGTTTCTTTTAATGTTTATCATTGGTTTTTTATCGTATTTAGGTTATTTAACGATTGGTTTAAATTATGCCCTACCCTTGGGTATAATTGCTGGGTTTTTGGAGATGGTTCCAAATATTGGACCCGTGGTGACTTCACTTTTAGCCGGTTTAATTGGTTTAACAGTTTCTCCTACAGTTGGTTTAATGGCTGTCGGTTGGGGGGTTGTAGTTCAGCAACTAGAAAACAATTTTATCGTCCCCAAAATAATGAAAGAAAACTTAGGACTTAATCCATTGGTTACTATATTTCTTATCGCCACAGGTGGTTCTCTAATGGGTGTCGTTGGTGCCATCATCGCCATCCCTCTCTTTCTCACCGCTTCCGTTTTCTATCAGGTGTTAAAAAAATAAAAAAATAAATATTAATATTCCCCTCTTTTCTCAAAGAGGGGAAGGTTCCGCAGCAGCGGGACAGGGGTGATTTATTTTTGCCTCAAAGACAGTGATAAGCCGGATTCTGTTTATGGGCCATCTATCTATTCTCTCTACCTGAGACTCTCCACAATTAGATAATAACGTCTCATCTTGAGATTTCCGCGGGAAGGGTACTCGTTTCATTTCAGGCGCCGTAGCTTCTTGCGAAGGCGGCCCCATCTCGTCTCTGTAGCAGTGCCCCGGCTTCACAGCCGTATCTAATCTTCGATTTCCCTATTGTGTGCGGTCCGGACTTTCCTCCCGGCCGCTGCCGGGTAAGCCCTTCCCCATCTTTGAAGCCCCCTATTTTACCATTTTATTTTTTAATGAATATTTTTCTCCCCTTCCTTGTCAAAGGGAGGGGCTGGGGGAGAGATTGAAATAAAAAATCCCCCGGTTTCCCGAGGGATTTTAATTCACTTTACTAAAACCTATAGCAAAGCAGCATCAGCGGCGGACAAGATTTTGAACATCTTGACTCCAGTTTCAGGATCGATAGCCTGAGCAGCTGGTCGACCATTTTTCAACATAACCTTGGTTACCTTAGAAACGTCAACGTCAACCGACTTACGAGATTTTACAGAATAAAATTTAATAACTGCCATGAATTTTTCACCTCCAGATGAATAAATTTATAAATAGCTTCACTCCAAACATAATACAAAGCTACTACGATTGCAATAGCCAGCATGATAAAATAATATTAAGCTATGACATTTTTTCTCTATCTACTCGTCTTTCTAAATTCATTTGGTTTGCTTTATTTGGCCTACTTAATTCTCAAAAAATATCGTAATCCTACCTTGGAGACATCTTCTTCTATTTCCTCTTCTGGTATCCAAAAAGTCGGTTTATATCGTTACAACCCATTTGACGATCTTGGTACCGATCAAAGTTTTTCTCTATCCATTCTTGATTCGACTAACACTGGTATAATTTTAACTTCACTTCATCACCGCAATTTTACTCGGATTTATGCCAAATCGGTCAAAAATGGTGAAGGTGACAATATCACTTTGTCAAAAGAAGAAAAATCCGCTATAGTAAAAGCTATCAAGCATTAATTATTTTTTTAATATGTCAAAAAAGAATCTAACTATATATTCCGTCACCTTTGTCTTAATTTTAATTAGTAGTTATTTTATTTTTAGTAAATTATTGCCGAGTACAACAAAAGAAACAAAACAAATAGTCGATAAAGTAGTTACCAAACAAACTGGCACCCTAGATTTTGAAGG
Organism: Candidatus Shapirobacteria bacterium; assembly: GCA_009885205.1. GTDB lineage: Bacteria > Patescibacteriota > Microgenomatia > UBA12405 > UBA12405 > UBA12158. The sequence goes on from VFLE01000202.1 coordinate 2,299, forward strand.
CCCCAAAACCGCTGTTTGCCCTATCAACGGCGAATTGTTTACTACCAAGGAAGAAGAAGTTTGGCAAACCCGTCGTCCTCTAATGGTCATGATTGAAAATCATCTTGATTCTCGTCCTCAATCTGGTTTAAATAACGCTGACATTGTCTACGAAGCCAATTCTGAAGGTGGTATTACCCGATTTATGGGTGTTTTTTATTGTAATGCTGTCAAGGGTTCGACCAACAAATATGATGTTGGCCCGGTCCGTTCTGCTCGCACCTATTTTCTTGATCTGGCCTCCGAATATGCCGACTATCCACTTTATGCTCACGTTGGTGGTAGCAATTGTAGTGCCCCCAAAGACCCAGTTACCGGTCGTCAGTCTGGACCCTGTACTACCAACAAAAAAGCCCAAGCATTGGAGCAAATTTCTGACTACGGTTGGAGTGGTAAAGGCACTTGGGGCGACCTATCTCAATTTTCTCTTTCTTACAAAGCCTGCCGTCGTGAAGAAGACCGAACTGGTTCTTTGGTTGCCACCGAACATTCTATGTATTGTTCCTCAACCGAATTATGGAATGTCGCTGTGGGACGGGGTCTGACCAATGAAACTATTATTAACAAAACTTTATGGAACAAAAATTTTAAATCTTGGTCATTTAAACAAACCGATCAGCCTGCCACCACCATTGACGCCAAAACAATTTCTATGGATTGGTGGGGTGACAAAGCTTATTCTGTCACCTGGACCTATGATGCCACTCAAAAACAATATTTACGTCAAAATGGTGGGGTAAATGCCGTTGACTTTAACACTAATCAACAGATAAATTCAAAAAATATTATCATTCAATGGGCCAAAGAGACCCGTTCCATTGATGAACATGTCCACAATCTATACGCTGTTGTTGGTACTGGTGATGGCGTTTTACTTCAAAATGGTACCAAGACTGAAATTACTTGGCAGAAACCAAATCGTACCGCCAGGACAATTTTTAAAGACAAATCAGGCAAAGAAATCAATTTAATTCCTGGGAGGACTTGGGTTGAAATTTTACCATTGGGCAACAAAGTTTCCTATGAAATATGAAAGTAGAAACCAGTCTCAATGCCATTTTTACTTCAAAAACACGAGTTAAATTAATAAATATATTCCTTACCTCGCCTCAAGAAATATTTTATGTTCGGCAATTAGTTCGGTTGGCTGACGAAGAAATTAACTCTATTCGTCGAGAACTCTTAAACTTAACCAAAATAAATTTGGTTCTACCTGAAGCTAGGGGAAATCGACTTTACTATGCCATTAATCACAAACATCATCTATTCCCCATTTTATTGTCCCTAGCTTACAAAAGTTTACCTTTTTGTGAGGCCTTATCCAAAGCTCAATTAATTGTGGCCTCTTATTCTTTTTTGTTAGGCAAAAACGAAAACAAAGATAAAATAGATATTGTGGTTGTCGGTGATCTGTCTACAAAAACTGTAGAAACAGCCATGAAATCCGAAGAAAATCGTCGTGGTCATGAAATAAATTATATGGTTATGGATCAAGAAGAATTACGTTTGCGTCAAAATAAACGCGATCCATTTTTGGTTGATTTCTTTTTAGCTAGTCCTATTGTTATAATCGGCAGTCCTCAAATTTTATCTGATAACTAAAATGGCACACATTCGTAAAGTAATCAAAACCGGACACAGTCTGTGTGTTACTCTCCCTACCAAGGTCATTCAACGTTTAGACATAAAAGAGGGTGATATTGCTACCTATAAGGTCAAATATTCAAAAGCTTCTATTACCTACTTATTTACTGGTCATCCGCGTCAGTTGTCTTTTTCTATCAAATAAGATGAATGCCAATCAAAAAAATAAAAATTTATTTTATACCCTTTTGGGGTTGACTTTTGTTTGTTTGGTTTTAAACTTACCCCTCAAAATTTCCCTATTCAATCGCACTTTTTATCGACCTGATTTTAATTTTAAATTAGGTAGTTTCCAAATAAAACCTAACACTGATTTAAAATATGGACTTGATTTGGCGGGAGGAGCTTCTTTAGTTTATTCCATCGATATGGCATCTGCCAAAACTGCCGATATCGACGCTGCCCTAGAGGCTTTAAAACTAAATATTGAAAGACGTATCAATATATTTGGTGTTTCCGAATCATCAGTAAAATTAACCAAACAAGGTCAAGATACTAGGTTAAATGTCGAATTACCCGGTGTTACAGACATAAACGACGCCATAAATTTAATCGGCCAAACAGCTTCTCTAAAATTTATGGGGATAATCGAGCTTCCTCCCGAGGCCACGGCTACTGCCACCTTTGATGATGTTTTTAAGGACACCAGTTTAAATGGTTCTCATTTAGTCAAAGCTCTTCCCATTCCCAACCCCAACACTGGGGCGATGGAAGTTTCGCTCGAATTTAATCAAGAAGGTGCGAAATTATTTGAAAAAGCAACTAAAGACTATTTAAATAAGCGAATAGCTATTTTACTTGATGACCAAGTTGTCACTTCACCCACAGTATCATCAATTATCCCCGATGGTAAGGCGGTTATAAATGGTAGTTTTGATATAAAGTCGGCAAAATCACTCTCCGCCCAGCTCAACGCCGGCGCCCTACCTTTATCTATAAAATTATTATCTCAGTCCCAAATTGGTGCCTCACTGGGCAAAGATTCAGTTGATAAGGGAATTAAAGCCGGTCTTATTGGTTTAGGTTTGGTCGCCCTATTTATGATTAGTATTTATGGTTATTTAGGTTTTATTTCAGTTATTTCCCTAAGCATTTATGGGTTAATTACCATTACTTTATACCGCTTAATTCCCGTAACCTTGACCTTTCCTGGATTAGTTGGTTTTATCTTATCGATTGGTATGGCGGTTGATAGCAATATTTTAATTTTTGAACGAATGAAAGAAGAAATTCGGGCCGGCAAACCTTGGAACTTGGCCATGGAGTTGGGTTTTGGTAAAGCTTGGGATTCCATCAAAGACGCCAATACCTGTACTATCATTACTGCCCTTATTTTATTTAATCCTTTTAATTGGCAATTTTTAAATTCTTCTGGCATGCTCCGTGGTTTTGCCGTTACTTTACTCCTTGGCATTTTAGTTGGTATGTTTACCGGTGTCGTCGTCACTCGCAACCTATTACGTGTTTTGGCCTCTCGTAAAAAAATATGAAAATCATGAACTTTCGTCCACTATTTTTTCTAATTACCAGTATCTTGTTACTAGTTTCTATCTTTTCGATATATAAATGGGGTTTCCAGTTTTCCGAAGACTTTACTGGCGGTTCGACTTATGAAATAAAGATGCCCAACACTAAGGATGATTTATTAATCAAAAAAATATTTTCTGACAATAAAATCGATGTTCGATCTATTTTAAAATCCGACAATATTTACACCGTCAAATTTGTCGACATCAGTCAAGAACAAAAAGTTAAATTTGACGCCGAATTTAAAAAATTAGACAAAAATAGCGAAATCTTACAATTTAGTAGTGTCGGCCCCAGTTTGGGTCAAGAATTAATTCGCAAAACTATTTATGCTTTGATTTTGTCCTCAATTTCTCTTCTATTGTTTATAGGTTTCAAATTTTCTGATTTTTCTTTTGGAGCAGCAGCAGTTTTAGCTATGTTTCATGATTCTTTTATTTTAATTGGTGCTTTTTCTCTTTTTGGTCATTTCTGGGGAGCACAATTAGATGCTTTGTTTGTAACGGCCATGTTAACCACTCTTTCGGCTTCGGTTCACGATACTGTGGTTACTTTTGATCGTATCCGTGAGCTTAGAAGAAAACATAGTCAATTACCCTGGGTCGATCTTGCTAATCAAGCCGTGTCAGAAGTCATTGTTCGCTCGATTAACAACTCCATGACCATCATCATCATGTTATTGGCTTTAGTTGTTTTGGGTGGTTCTACCACTCGCTGGTTTGCCACTGCTTTATTGGTGGGCGTCATTTCCGGCACCTATTCCTCCATCGGTGTCGCCATCCCCCTAGTTTTGTTATTTAAAAGAAAAAATTCGATCAAGTAATATTTTTCTCTCATTTAGTTTCACATCTTTTTCCACCTCAGCAAACAAGGCATCCAAAACCTCACCCACTTTTCGACTGGGTTTTATTTTTAGTATTTCCATCACATCTTTTCCATCAACTTTTAAATCTTTAACCGAAAATGGTTGCTTTTGCACTTCAATTAATCGCTTTTTAAACAATTCCCAGCGCCAACTAGTTTCCTTGGCCCCACTTCCCAGTCGGTCGCCTCGGCGCAAAGCAATCATTTCATCCAAATAGGGGACTGTCACATTTTTAATAAATCTTCGTACCGCACTATCGGTTTGCATTTCCGATACTGTAAACATGTGCCATCGAGTCAAAATAAATAGTTGTTGCAAATCTTCTTTCGACAATTTAAATCGTTTACCAATAGTTAGGGCAATTCTACTCCCCACCACTTCATGATTATGAAAAGTATTGTTATCTCCAATTTTTTTCATCACTACCGGTTTGCCCACATCGTGTAACAATGCTGCCAGTCGGGTAATTGGATTGCTAGATGAACAATTATTTAATGCCTCCAAGCTATGTTTCCACACATCATAAATATGATGTCCCCTTTGAACCATACCTACTCCGGCCAACATCTCTGGCATGATTTGTTCTAAAATTCCACTATTTTTCAACACAATCATCCCATCACCCGGGTGTTGGCATTGTAAAATCAAAAATAATTCTTTGGCAATTCGCTCATAGGCAATATTGTTTATTAGTTTGGCATTTTTGACAATACTGGCAAACGTTTTTTCTTCTATTTGAAATTTAAGCTGGGCCGATATTCTCACTGCCCTTATCATCCGCAGGGCATCTTCCCCAAATCTTTCATCAGGGTTTCCCACAGTTCTAATTAATCCATTTTTTAAATCAATCTGTCCATCCCAAAAATCAAATATTTTTCCATCAACATTTAACGCGAGAGCGTTGATAGTAAAATCTCTTCTTTTGACATCTTCTTCCAAACTCTTTCCCCAAATTACATTGTCAGGATGACGGTTGTCTTCATAACCTTCTTCGCTTCGATAGGTAGTCACCTCAAAAATCTCGCCATCCTTACCTATAATTCCCACTGTCCCAAATAAATTATTATAAAAACTATTTTTGGGAAACAATTTTAATATTTCTTCAGGCGGTAAATTGGTCGTTAAATCCCAATCTTTTACCTCTCTTCCCAAAATCAAATCCCTCACCGCCCCCCCGACCACAAAAATCTCACTGTCCCCAAATTTCAACATCAAATCAATAATTTTTTTAGGTAATTCCATAGATCTATTATAACCCCTACTTGTCAAAGGAGGGGGCTGGGGGAGGATTGAAAACTATGCTCGATCAGGTCGGGGTAGCGCTTCTTTGACTACCATGTTCCTTCCGCCTTGATCGGTGCCATCCAGGGCCAGGGCAGCCACCAAATCAGTATCATTTTTTAGGGTCACAAAACCAAATCCCCGAGATCGATTGTTTAGTTTGTCAATTACAATATTACAATCTTCAACTTCACCCACGGCGCTAAAAATCGCCTTTAGCTCATCAACTGTAACCGTATAATTTAAATTACCTACAAAAAGCTTTTTTGCCATTTTTTGAAAAAAATATTATTAACAACCCAGTATACTATAAAATACATAAACACACCAAAACCAGATATTATTTTATAATTCATAAATTAATATTTAAAAATTGATTAAACCTGCCTACCGGCGAGGCAGGAATTAAAAATTTTAAATTAAAAATTGGTTTTTATATCATGGTCAAAGAAATTAAATTATTATCTTCAAAAATAATTGACGACAAATTATCTTCGGGGGATATCGTCAAATTAATTTTGAAAAATCGGGATATTAAAGATATTGGTCAGTTTCTAAAACCAGACTTTCCCAAAATAAAATTAAATCTAAAACCAGCCGTCAAATTAATAAATAACTCAATAAAAAACAACGAGAATATTTTAATTTACGGTGATTATGATGTTGATGGTATCACCGCCACCGCCATTTTATGGCGGGCTATCCATAAAATATACCCCAACGTCACCCCGTTTATTCCTCATCGGGAAATTGATGGTTATGGCATCAAAGCCAAATCATTTTTTAGATTTCAAGTCGAAAAAAACATTAAATTCGATTTGTTAATTACCGTTGATAATGGTATCGTGGCCCAAAAAGAATTGGCAAAAATAAAAGAAAAACAAGGTATAAAAATTATTGTTACTGATCATCACGAAAAACCCGACGATACGAGTAGAGACGTGATTAATCACGTCTCTACAAAAAGTGTTGATGTCACAGTTCATTCCACCCAAATTTCTGGTTCTGCCATCTCTTATTTTTTGTCAAAAGAAATAGACAAAGATGCTGATTTAGGGCTGGCCGCTCTGGGTACTGTGGCCGATTGTTTGCCATTAGTTGGGGTAAACCGATCGATCGTTGTCCATGGTTTAAAAAAACTAAACACTTTCCCATCTCCCGGCATTAACAAATTAATCCAAGCTTCTAATATCAAGAATCTCATTACTAGTTATGAATTAGGATTTATATTAGGTCCACGGATTAACGCCGTTGGCCGATTATCTGACCCTACCGATGCTTTACGCTTATTATGTAGTACATCTGAAATACAGGCAAATAAATACGCTCAAGTTTTAAACAACTTTAATCAAGACCGACAAATAATTCAAAAAGAATCTTTAGACATTGTTGAATCTTCACTTGGTAGAGACGTGATTAATCACGTCTCTACGAATAAAAAATCCGACAAAATAATTATTGTTTCAGGTGCCTATAATCCCGGTATAATTGGTCTAATTTCTGGACGTCTCACCGAAAAATATTATCTACCATCAATTGTTATTTCTGTCGATGGTGACTTGGCCAAGGGTTCCTGTCGCTCAATCCCCGAATTAAATATTATTGAATCGCTACGTGAGCATTCCGATTTATTTGTCGATTTAGGTGGCCATGCTGGTGCTGCTGGTTTTAGCATTCTCACTAAAAATATTGCCAAGCTTAAAAAAGTTTTAACCAAATCAGTTAATTTAAAATTAAAAAAAATTAATCTAACACCTCATCTCGACGTCGATGCTCAAATGGATCTATCGGTCGTTACCCTAAAAAATATTAAAGCTTTAGAATCTCTCGCCCCTTTTGGCATTGGCAATCCCGAGCCTTTATTTTTATTTAAAAATGTTATTGTCGAATCTATCCGAACCCTCGGCCAAAACAACGATCATCTAAAATTAATTGTAGGAACAGACCCGCGTGTCTGTTCCTTTTCCACAATCGGATTTAAGATGGGTAATTTAATTTCAAAAATAAAAATCAACGACATGATTAATATTGTCGCCAGCCTGTCCATAAACGAATGGAATAACACCTCCACCCCTCAATTGATTATCAAAGAAATTACTATATAATATAGGTTAATTATGACAAAGAAAAAGTATGATATGGCAGCCTCCTTATATGTCGGAGGTGAAAAAATAGATATTGCTTATGATTTTTGTTTCCCCAATGTTGGTTTTAGTGTCGATTCAGAAACAAATAGAATTACATTTGATAGAAAGATAACTAGAATTGTAGTTGTTGATGGTGGTGGAATAGAAACAATAAAAAGAAGGCTTTTATTTACTTCAATTGAAGTTGGAGTTCCATCAGCCAGTCCACAACCATCTGAAGCTACAAGAATACGTTTCAGGACAATAAACGGCAAAAATGCTACTATTTTTGGTCTAAAAGCATAAATTATTTTTATTCGAAATTATCTTTTCTTTCTTCCATTATGAAACTTAGATATCAAAGAAAATTGTTCAGCAATTCCTCGTTCTTCTTTGTGGAGTTTTGTTAAATCTTTTTTAACATCAACATTTAATCCTGATCCTTCAACAGAATCAAGAGACTGTTTAACTTCTCGTTTAATTATTGTTGAAAACAATTCTTCGACAATATTAAATCTTTGTCCATCCCTACGCAAAGCCTTAGCTATATTCATATCCGTATACTATCACTAAAATAAAAAATTAGTCAAATATAATATATAATCAGTCATGTCCCGTACACTAATTTCAGATTGTCTAAATAAAATCGGTCAAAAAGTAACCCTAAGCGGCTGGGTCAGTAATGTCCGTGATCATGGCCAAATTGCTTTTATTGATCTTCGTGATTGGTCGGGAAATATTCAAGTAGTTACTCAAGAAAAGTTAGATTTGGGTAAAGAATGGGTGGTCGAAATTGAAGGTCTAGTCAAAAATCGTGATCAAAAATCCATCAATTCCAAAGTTGCTTTAGGCAATATCGAAGTAGAAACTACCAAAATTACTGTTTTAAATAAATCCGAAACTCCACCCTTTCCTCTAGATTCTGATGGCACTGAATTAGAAGAAAATTTACGCCTTAAATATCGTTATTTAGATTTACGCCGCACTCGACTATCAGACATTATAAAAAAGAAACACAAATACATTTTGGCGGTGCGAAACTGGATGGACCAAAATGGTTTTACCGAAATTATCACCCCACTTTTAACTACCTCCTCACCCGAAGGAGCTCGCGACTTTTTAGTTCCTTCGCGTATCCACAAAGGTAAATTCTTTGTTTTACCCCAAGCTCCCCAGCAATTTAAACAATTATTAATGGTCGGTGGTGTTGATCGTTATTTCCAAATCGCTCCCTGCGCCAGGGACGAAGACCCACGGGCCGATCGTCATGCTGGTATTTTTTATCAAATTGATATTGAAATTAGTTTTCCCACTATAGACATTCTTTTTGGCGTGGCCGAAAAGCTAATGCAAGATACAGTTTCTTTGATAGCACCACAGAAAAAAATTGCCAATTTTCCATTTCCCCGAATTACTTATACCGATGCTATAAACAAATATGGCTCCGACAAGCCCAACATTAGTTTTGGTTTAGAACTCCAAGACATAACTACTTTACTAAAAAACAAAACCGATTTTAATGTTTTTAATAATGCTGATGTTATCAAAACCATTGTCGTTACTGGTGGTGGAAATTTTACTAAATCTCAAATTGAAAAGTTAGAAGAGTTAGCCAAAGAAAAAGGTGCCAAAGGTTTGGCCTATACCAAGGTCATATCTAACAAATTAGATATTGGTATCTCTCGATTTTTAAATCCAGAAATTCAAAAAGACATTATAAAAAATTTACAGGCCAAAGATGGTGATTTATTAATTTTTGTTGCCGACAGTTTAAATACAGCCAACAAATCACTGGGTTATGTCCGCAATTATTTAGGTAACTTATTAAAACTGACCGACCCCAATCTTTTATCTTTTACCTGGATTACAGGTTTTCCTTTTTACGAATTAAATGATCAAGGTAAACTCGATTTTGGTCACAATCCTTTTTCTATGCCCAAAGGAGGTTTGGCCTCCCTCGATTCTCAAGACCCACTAACTATTGAATCAATGCAATACGATTTAACCTTAAATGGTTTTGAATTGGCTTCCGGTTCAATTCGTAATCATGAACCAGAAACCATGGTCAAGGCGTTTGAAAAAGTTGGTTATGGTCGTGATGAAGTTATCAAAAAATTTGGTGGGCTATACAATGCCTTTCATTACGGTGCTCCACCCCATGGTGGCTGGGCCATTGGTATCGATCGCTTATTAATGATTTTACTTGACGAGTCAAATATCCGCGACATTTACGCTTTTCCCCTAAGTTCCAATGGTGTTGATGTCCTCATGGGCGCCCCGGGTCAAGTCAATCAACAACAACTTGATGATCTTGGAATTTCAATAGTCAATGGAAAAACAGTCCAAAAAATCAACAAATAAATTTAATTTCAAATTTATTTATCCAAATTTAATTATCTTTGGAATATTTTTAGTCATTAATCTTGTTATATTTTATTTGGGAATTCATAGTACATCGGCCAAAATATCCCAATCTTCAGCCTTTTTTACCTCACCACCCATTCCTGTGGTCAAAAATAAAAATGCCCCCATGCTATCTACCCAAAATTTTTTAGTTCTCGACTCGGCCACCAATACTATATTATTAGGCAGTAAAATTAATGACCGCATATATCCCGCATCAACCACTAAATTAGCCACTGCTCTAACCGCTCTAAATTTATATCCTCTCGACGAAGTTATTACTACTACTCCTTATACTGAAGGTAAAGTTATGGAGTTAAAGCAGGATGAAAAAGTCACTGTTCGTACACTGGCTACGGCATTATTAGTATATTCAGCCAACGATGCCGCCTTTAATTTAGCCAATCACTATCAAGATGGAACTCAGGGGTTTATCCAAAAAATGAATGATTTGGTAAAAAAATATAATTTAAAGAATACAAACTTTACTAATTTTGACGGTATCCATAATGAAAATCACTATTCGACTATCTATGATTTATCTCAATTAGGCCGATTAGCCCTGACCTTGCCTTTTATTACTGAAACTGTCAAACAAAAAGAAGTAAATTTAACCGATTTATCGGATGAAACTAAATATCATCTAATATCTACCAACGAGCTTTTGGGAATAGTTCCCGAAGTCGAAGGTCTCAAAACTGGTTGGACCCCCGAGGCCGGTGGTTGTTTTATTGGGGTTATTAATGTTGGTGGTCATAAACTAGTTACTGTGGTGGCCCAATCCGCCGACCGCTTCGCCGATACCAAAAAACTAATCGATTGGGCTAAAAATAATATTACGTGGAACTATAGGTTATACTAAAAAACAATTTCCAAATTCACAAGTTCCAAACAATTTCCATTATTCAAGTTTCAAATTACAAAATAATCATGGAATTTGTTATTTGATATTTGTTATTTGTTTGGAAATTGTAGATTTGTTTTTTGGAACTTGGATTTCCTTATTGAGTATATTTCTCAGTCACCGCCGGCACATAAGCCACAAAACCACCATCACCTTCAAACACATAAACCGGTTGTAAAAATTGGACTGGGGTAATTGGTTCAAAATAGGCTAATGACACCTTTCTAATTGTCACCGTTTTTGTCTCAACATCTTTGGCTGGCCAATAATAACCCAACTTCATATCAGCCAAAGCCACTTCTGGTGTCTTAATGGGGTAGGTTGATGGAGCACTATCATCGACATTTATATATTTATAATTAACTTCCACTATTTTTTTGGCCGCTACCGATGAGCCAGATAATAAAACTGAAACCGATGATTTGTCCAATGACTCGGAAACAATATTTCTTTCACTGTCTAATTGTTTTCTAAAAAAATCAACTCGAATAATATTGGTATCAGTCAAACCTTTAACCTCAGTCAACGCTCCAAACCCAATTTTCCACAATGTAATCTTACTAGTTCCTTCGTCCAAATCTTTATATAGTTTTCCGGCTTGTGACAAAAATGCCTTAGCCATTGATACTGCTTCATCACCATTAGGCATATTGTCGGGGTTTAACAATGTTTGGTCGTTCAAATAATCGTAATTCAATTTAAAACTATCCGCCAACACATTCATTACCAAGGTTCGATTGGTTGTCGAGTCTACAAACTGATATATTCCGGTACTAGCCTCAATTGGTTGACCATTAAATCCAATCAACCCAGCTGTTTTTTTGGCTTCTTCTAGTGCCCCAATGACACTCTTTGACCGGTAAATTACATAGACATTGGTTTGGTCTTTAAATTTTGGAAAAACATCATTTGCTAATTCTAAATTAAATTCTTTTTTATCAATTGTTTTTTGAGAAAATACAATTTTTGGCAAAATTCCAAAACGAACTGTTGGAGCAGTATAAGGTGGGTGGGCTGCCAAATATGCGGCCCAAGCCGCCCCTATTACCCAATAAACTACTACCAAGGCCAGCACCCCCAATCCTCCAAATCTAATTATTTTTCGACTAACGTATGCTGTGTATGTCAACGATGCCATACTTAATATTACACTAAAGTTTAATGTTAAAATCAATCATGTCTTCAACTTCAACCATCCGTACCCGCATGGCCCCCAGCCCCACTGGAGAACTTCACATTGGTGGACTGCGAACACTACTCTATGACTACGCCCTCGCCAAACAATCGGGTGGTCAATTTATCATGCGTATCGAAGATACTGATCAAAAACGTTACGTTGCTGGTGCCGAAAAAAGACTACTCGAAGTTACCAAAAAATATGGTTTAAATTGGGACGAAGGTCCCGACATTGGCGGGCCTTATGCCCCCTATGTCCAATCGAAGCGTCTCGATATTTATCAAAAATACATTCAAGAGTTGTTAGATAAAAAATTGGCCTATCATTGTTTTTGTACCGCAGACAGGTTAAAAGAAGTTCACGAACTCCAAAAGGCTGCTAAAAAAATCCAAAAATATGACCGTCATTGTTTGCAATTATCCCCATTAGAAATCGAAACCAAAATCAAAAATGGTCAAACTTTTGTCATTCGCATGAAAATCCCCGACAATCAAACCATTATTTGCCAAGATCTAGTTCGTGGTGATATTAAATTTAATACAAACGATATTGATGACCAAGTTTTGGTCAAAAGTAATGGTATTCCTACCTATCATCTAGCCGCTGTCATTGATGACCATCTTATGAAAATCTCTCATGTCTTTCGCGGTGAGGAATGGATTTCCTCAACCCCCAAACATGTTCTTTTGTACCAATTTTTTGGTTGGGAAGTACCTAAGTTTGTTCATTTAACTGTATTTCTTGACCCCGATGGTCACGGCAAAATGAGCAAACGTCACGGTTCTACCCATGCTCAGGCATTTTTAGATGATGGCTATTTGCCAGAGGCAGTCCTTAATTTCATTATGCTTTTGGGATGGAATCCAGGAACAGAAAAAGAGTTGTTTACCAAAGATGAATTTGTCAAAGAATTTAGCCTCGACCATCTCCATAAAAAAGCCCCTATTTTTGATCGCAAAAAATTAGATTATTTTAACGGTCTTTATATTCGTCAATTAAGTGACCAAAATTTTGGCAAATATTTTAAAAAATTTGTATCCCAAATTTCTGATGATCAAATAAAAACACTAACACCAATTTTAAAAGAAAGAATCGTTAAATTTTCTGACCTAAAAGAGTCTCTCAAGTTTTTATTTGAAGATGTTGTTTATGACAAAGAATTATTATTAAAAAAGGGGACTGATCCAAAACTAGCCACCGAAATGTTGTCAAAAACAAAAGAATTATTGTCTGATTTTAATAATCTCTCCGAGAGAATTTTAAATTTAGTCAAGGAAAACAATTGGAATACCGGTGAGTACTTTATGGTTCTCCGTGTCGCTATCTGCGGTGTCGCCTTTACCCCTCCTGTCGTCGAGTGTCTTCCTGCCCTAGGTCAAGATAACACTATTCGTAAAATAGATATCGCTCTAGATTTGCTAAAATAATTTCTGTGTGGTTATTTGCAATTTTTATTACCGAATTTTCTCCCAACCCTGTTGTTCCTCAAACTGAATGGGTAGAAATTAAAAACGATAGTAGCGAAACTGCCGATATCAACGGCTATATTATTCGTGATTCCACTTCGTCAAATAAACAAATTTTGTCCGGGACCATCCCTCCTCAAAGTTATTTTGCCTTTAGCTTTGATCACTCGTTTTTAAATAATAGTAGTACCGACACTGTTAGACTTTTTGACAAAAGCAACAATTTAATTGATTCCCAATCATCAAAATTTATTTCCGGTGGTTTATCTTTTTCTCGTCAGTCCGATGGCTCGTGGTGCCCCACTGATATCTCCCCAAATTTTCCCAATAACTTATGCAAAGACTCATACTCATTACAAAATAGCCCCACTCCCATTCCCTATGTTTCCTTAAAAATAACTGACATTGATGCTGACAAAGAATTAATTGAAATAAATAATGATAATAACTTTTCTGTTTCACTTCTCGATTGGCGAGTCCGCGATAATAGTGGTAGTATTCGAAAATTAACTTGCACCACTATTAAACCAAATAGCAATTGTCTGTCAACATTTTCTTCCGGTTATTTAAATAATGATATTGACAAAATAACTTTATTAGACCCATTGAAACGAGAAATTAGTATTTATAGTTATGATTTAAAAAAACAATCAACTCCGAAACCAACTTCTACCAAAATTTCTACAGCAATTATTAAACAAAATATAATTAAT
>VFLE01000151.1 GCA_009885205.1 Candidatus Shapirobacteria bacterium
AAAGTTTATGCCCTAATGGCTATGGTTTTATACAGCATTTCTCCCATAATTATTATTACCACTCGTATCGGCAACGAAAGTATCCTTCCCGCCTTCTTTTCTACCCTTTGGTTGCTCTTAATCACTCTCTACTTTAAACACCCAAAAAAGCTATATGTTGTTTTGGCGGCATTAACCTTGGGGGTTGGTTTTTACAGTTTCAAGGGTATGCGAATTATTGTACCAGTATGGGCAGCCTTAACAACATTGTTTATTTTATTTATCAACAAACTAACCAAAAAATCAGTCATAAATTCTCTATTTTTTATTATAACCATCATACCTTTTGCCTTAATTATCCCTATTCTTGAGCTAAAATATGCTGGTTCTATATTTGATAGAAGTTCTATTCCCCTCGAAAGTTATCGTTATTTTATCCACTACTGGCTAGCCAATATCAACATCTTTTCTCTTTTTTCTGAACCAGATATCGGCAAAATCTATAACATGCCATATTTTGGCGCACTTTTAGTTTCCACCATACCACTCTTCTTAATTGGTGTTTACACTATGGTTAAAAAAGACAATTATCAAAAATTTTTATTAACGACCTATTTTTTAACCCCAATTCTTTTTGGTGTTGCCAAGTCAACCAGTTACAGTCATCGACTAACCGGAATTGTTCCTCTCTACATATTAATTACCACTTTCGGTTTTAAGTATTTATATGAAACCAAAAAAACCTTGGCCATATTTTCTCTGGTTTTAATTTTGTTAAATTTTGCCGATTTTGCCAGCTACTACTACCTAAAATATCCCTATTTTAATCAAACCAAACAGGCCTTTACCAACAACTACCATACCGCATTTAAGTCGTTGGCTAATATTTCCAAATCAAAAAGTTTAACACCCTATATCCAGTCAGACATTTATAACGCTCATGGCGATGCCAACAAATTTTTTGAAAAAGCATATTTCAAAGAATCATTAAAAATTTGGAATTTGGGTGACGCTATGCCAGAAAATTCCATATTACTGACGCAATTAAATAATCTTGAAAATTCTACAAATTTACAGTTAGATTTATCAGAACCAAATATTAATCTGTTAATTTCAAATGAAAACTAAACCTATTGTTAGTATTATTATTCCTACCTGGAATACTGCCGATATTATCTCAAAATGTGTCAACACTATTATGAAATTTCTCCCCAAAGATTTTTACGAAATAATTGTTGTCGATAATGCTTCAACCGATGGTACGAAACAAATATTTTCAAAAATAGATAATATTAAATATATTCTTAACGATCAAAATTTAGGTTTTTCCAAGGCCAACAATATTGGTGCCAAACAGGATATTGGTCAATATCTATTTTTTTTAAATTCCGACATGGAATTAATCGATTCTACTTTGTTAGACATGATCAAATATTTAGAACAAAATCCAAATGTCGGAGTTATCGGCCCTCAATTTCAAAACCCGGACTTAACCATTCAGGGTTCAATTACCCCTCCCCAAACACCTTTAAATGCCTTTAAAGAGTATTGGTTGGGTATAAGTGGCTCGTATACAAAATATTTTTTAAATAAAACAACCTCAGTTAACGCTATCTCTGGTGGTGCAATTTTAATTGATAAAAATATATTTAATAAAATTGGCGGTTGGGACGAAAGATATTTTTTTTATTACGAAGATTTAGAATTGTGTCGTCAAGTCAAAAAATTAAATAAAGAAATTATCTATTTTCCCGAATGTCGAGTTATTCATCGTCATGGGGCTAGTGGCACAAAAATTGCTGATTTATCAAATCAATGGCGCCGACTCATCCCCTCAGCCAAAATATATTTTGGGTTATTCCAATATTATCTAATCTTTTTTATCATCTGGTCCAGCCAAAAGGTAAAATATTGGCTTTCCCTGATAATTAGAAACCGTTCTTAATATTTTTCCCCAATCATTTCCTCCACTTCTTTCTACTGAGACCATATATAGTATATTTTTTTCTACCTTATCTTTTTTTAAACTTCGATCAAAACAGTATTTATCATCAATACAAAAATATTCCCCACTATCATCTAACTCAAAAACTTTTTCACTATCTATTTTATTCCAAAATAAAAATCTTATTAATGCCGGTTCATAGGTATTATCCATCACCACTTTTTGATATTTATCTTTGTTTTCATTTATATACTGCATCGATTCTTTATAGCCAGTATGCCACCAACGCCACGACTGATCTTTATAAAAATTCCAATAATAAAATTGAAATCGACAAAATTCAAACAATAAAACCAATACAAAAACTAATTTAAATTTATTTAAACTACTAAATCCGTATGCCACTATAAACGACAAAGGGAAGACCAACAAAAATAATCTAGTCGCATGATTATAGCCATCAATTGTCAAACTCGATGCCACTGGCGCTACCAACAAAAATCCTATTATCCAATAATATTTTTTGTTTTTTAGTAATGCAACTAATCCAAATAAAATTAATGGCAATTCTACCCAAAATAAATTTCCCACTTGGTGAAGGGAATGTCTAAAGGTGACATCTCCCTCGTTAAATAAAAAGTTTGTTCCAAATGCATTACTATAATTAAACAATATTTTTTTCGTCGAAATTACATATTTATTATAAAAAATTTTAGATATTAATGTATTATTAGCTCCATTTCGATACTCAATTACTTCTGCCGATACATCTTTATTATTTAACAAACCCAACGACCCAAATCTATCGGCCACATGACCAAAAAATAATTGATAAATAATGGGAATAGAAACTAATATCCCCACCATCACAAACTTTAATAACTGCTTTAAATTAAGTTTGTAAAAATATAATGTCAGCAAAACCAACAGAGGCATCAAAATATTGGCCGTACTGTAGGTATACAAACTCAAGCTCAACAATATCGCCGATATTATCAGCCTTTTTTTTATCAACCAATACAAACCAAATAACAACAAACTAGACATCAAGGTTATTTCAAACCCCGCCCGACTATATTGGATGTGCCACGGGCTAATTGTCAAAATAAATACCGTTAACAAGCCAACGTTTTTACTAGCTTTTATTTGTAAAAGCAACAAATAAAAACCCCAAATACTCAATACTCCCAACATTGCCGGCCCTAGTCGTACACCCCATTCATTGAGTCCAAACACTTTTATAAATGGCATCATGGCATACATCAGTCCTGGTGCTCGCCATTCCGAAAAACTATGCATATATGATGGCCACAAATTTCCCTTATAGTCTCTTCCTGTCGTCAACAGTGAATATGATTGATATCCAGCATCCAGCTCATCACCAAATAATTCCACATAATCCAGTCTATAAGTTCTTAAAAAGAACGCCAAAAATAATAATATTATTAAAATCCAATTATTTTTTAAAAGTTTCACCATAAGAACAGAGTTATAAATAATAATGGTATTAATAATACCCAATTTTGCATCAATTCCATACTTTTTTCAACTGATTTTTCTAAACTAAATTTCGATTTATAATATGAAATTGTTTCAATTTCACCATTACGTACCCCAAAAGATAATTTTCCATCTACCATCTTTGTCGCTTTAATTTCCACTGTATATTTTTTATTCTGCGAATCAGTAATTGCCCCAAAATCTAATCGGGCATGGCTAGTATCACCAAAATTAAAACCCGAAAAACTTTGTTGATAAATAATAACATCACCATCTTTGACAAAAATTATTAACTCATCTTTGCTTTCTAAATTAGGATTTTTAAATACCAACTCCACTCGGTTTAAATTGTCGTTAGTCGCCACAAAGCTACTTTTATAATCGGTGAGCTTTACAAATTTTGTTTCAACATTAGGCTTATTTTCCACTACCAACTTGGTTGGGATTAAATTAATCACTACAAAAACCAAAAACCACCCTCCAATTACCAACACCCAACCAACAACAATTTTTAAAAACTTATTTTTTAAATTTTGCACAGACGTATAACCAATAAAAATATATCCCTGCCACTGCTAAATGAAATAAATTATTAAGCATCCCCGTATCAATATTTTTTGATTTTAAAACATCACTTATCAATGGCAAATTAATTAAATTTGAGTTTACCGGAGACAACAATCCCCAGTATAAAAATTTATCCTCAAACAACAATGTAATTCCCATCAGTGGAATAACTACCACTACCAATTTCCACCAACCCCCAGAAACCACCATTAAAATTGCCAAAAATGGCATCAACCAAACAAACCATTGCGGATTAAAATTGGAAAAACCCAATATCGCCAAATTAATTGCCATCAATAAAATGCATATACCCAACAAATTTTTCCCCAAGTTATTTTTAATTCCTATCAAAGTAGTTAACACTAACAGAACCGGGACAAGTGGTACAAATAACTTTAACTCAAACATTCTCATCGCTAGACCAGAATTTAACACATCAGTTTTAAAGTAATCATATTGTAAAAACGGCAAAATAGTTATCAAATAAAAAACAATAGGAATCAAAGCCAAAAATATTTTATTAAGCCAATTTTTAGTCGGGTATACCCCAGCCAAACTAATTGCCCAAATTAAGGGGAAACTTTTTACACTCGAGGCCAGTCCAAACAGCAAAAAAGCCAAAACTGGATAATCAAAATAAAAATACAAACCAATTAAAAATGGCATAATTGCCAAAATATCGTTTTGTCCCATCATCACCCCACTATATAAAGTAATTGGGTTTAAATACCAAATTAAAGCGGCTAAACGTGATTTATTTTCAGACAATCCCGCTTTTTTGGCAATTTTATAAATTATCAAACCAGTCACCAACAACAATAATAAAATGGGAAATTTACTCGTCAAATTGTAGATAAAAATATTTTTATCTAAAAAAGCAATATTACTTCCCACACCTAGCCATTTAACAATATCTTTTCCTCCAATCAATTTAACCAAAGGTAATTCGGCTTTAACAAACCAATAATGCATCGGCGGGTAATGAAATTTGGGGGCACTATCAACATTTTCATTTAAATATTTATAAATATTCCAAACTTTTTCATTGCCTAGTGTTGCATAGTACAGCACTAATTTTGTATCAGGATGATAAGTAATCGGGGCTATTAAAAAATAAATTGTGGCTACCAATAAAATAATTTTTTTCATATTATTCTATGGTAATTATACTCGCAGTTTCATAAAGAGCATTCCATATTCGTTTCTGAATCTTTGCTCCAGGCACTCTATTAACTTCCTCATCAGTAATATCAGTTCGTGTCCAAAATAAAGTATTTTTTAATTTATAATCACTTGGCCAATCAACTCTTCTAAAAATATATTTATCAAAATCAAAGTTTAAGTTTCCTTCAACCCCTGGTTTAGGTCTCAGGTCTGCATATTTATGTAAAGTCGTCGGGTCAAATTTAGTGTAAAACAAAAAGAAGATAAAACCCTGTGCATGAGGAGTGTCAATTATAACTTTACTATATTTATCCGAAATTGAGGCAAAATAAGGCATGCCTTCTTTGTATCCACCTGGTTGATATTCTCCATTATTTTCAAAAGCACTATATTTTAATTCATTATTAATTGTAAAAATTATCGTTACCAGCATAATTACACCAATCAATCCACCTATCAAATAGTGTACGGGCAGATCCCTGTATCTGCCCATCTTTTTTATCATTTCCCACACTCTCCATATCCCCAACGCCGCTATAATTTCCACCGCCATAAATATATTTAGTGACCTAAGTGGGTGATACCAAGTCCAAGTAGCGGCGGCAGGAGCAATTCCTGCCACCATCCAATAAATTAAAAATCGATATTTAAACGATTTCAAAATGTTACCAATTACAAATATAAATCCAATTAAAAAGGCTATTCCCTCTATCCAGCCTAGCATTCCCATCCCTGGAATAAATTGTGGTGACATTTTTACCCAGTCATAAATTCTAAAATTATAGTTAATTGGACTGATATACGAAAATATATGACCACAAATTATTCCCAAAAAATAATACCCCATTGAAAATATATTTAGCAATTCTCTGGGAGCATATGGATAAAATCTATTAAATACGTTTTCTTGTCTAAATCTAGTCAACAGCAAAGAACTGTTGTTCATCATAAAAATCGGCACACAAATCAAAATTAATCCCAGTAGGGGAATTAATTTTTTCACATCAAACTTAAAATTTTTAAATATTATTTTAATCGGATCAACTGCCCACAATAATATTAAAAACGGAGCACTCAACCGTGCCGAATGATAGCTATATGCCGACAATCCCAAAAACAAAACCGACAACATGGTTTTAAATTTATTTTTAGACGTCAATAAAAAATAGGCACCTCCACTAAAAAACATCGCCGATAAGTTAGTTTCAAACGCATTTCTCGAAAAATGTAATCGCCATGGTTCAAACGACAATATAAAAAACAAAAATAGACAGAGCCAACTATTTTTTATATATTTTTTTAACAACAAATACAAAAAAACCAAATATACAGTACCGGCAATAGCCGATGTCATCCGCACTGCCGTGGCATTTAGTCCAAACAAATAAATAAATGGAATCGTCAAATAAGCATACAAGGCTGGTTTAAAATCGTTAAAAGACCGGAGTGACAATGGCATCCAATTACCATATTCATCTTTGCCCGTCTTCAACAAGGAATAAGCATTATATCCCAAAGCCGCTTCATCAAAACCCAACGAAGGAGGGGATTTATCTAGTCCCCAGGTTCGCAAAACCAAACCCAAAAATACAATCAAAATTGCCAAAATAGTTATCAATTTAATTTTCATATTTATTTAACAATCCCCACTCCAATATCATTACCATATTTATAAGCAATAGTATCCCTCAAAGTTTTTTTAGCAATTATATTAACTATTGGGTTTTTATCCCAATTACTATCAATATCATTTTTAAATTTATCACCCACAAATTCACCAGCAAATCCGGCGTACAAAACACCTTTTTCTTTTTCTTTACTTAAATTAAAACTATTAAATTCAAACTTTTTATTATCACAAACTTTACCCAAATAAAAATAACAATATGGTTTGGCATCGCCCACCAAACTACTAATTTGAATTTTATCAAATTTATTTAAATCCAATTTCCCAATTTCCTTATACCAAAATTCAAAAGCCAAAGGACGATTGTCCAGCCAATAATCACCCCTCACACTCAAATCATAAATCGAATTTATCCATCCAAATAAAATAAAAATAATCATCACTAGGCTAATTTTTTTGGCTCCCAAATACAAATTATAAAGACCCAAACTAATAATTACTGAGATTGGTATAGTCACTAATACCAATCTTTTAAAAACCGCCCCCTCCGAAAAAACAAAATCAATCCAGGCTAAACCAATCATTATTAATAAAGAATTATTAAGTTTTTTATTGTTCAAATTAACCAAAAAATACAATCCCAAAACAAATAATAAAATTTCCGGCCAATAAAAAATTACTATCGACTTTTGTTCTAAAGGGTTAATTTCGGCAAAAAAAATAGATTCAAAGTCAAAAAATGGCAAAATTTCTCCCACAATTTGTTTATAGCTAATAAAAATTTTATTGTATGTTGCTCTCCTTACTGTCAGTGGTAAATAAATCGAATTTCTAACACTATCCTCACTTGATATTCTTTTTGTTACCTCAAGTTGTGCATCTTGTAAGTCAATTTTATTAAAAATAGCTGGATTATTCCCCAAAATATTTACATTAAACAATATTAATATCAGCCCCAAAACCACCAAATAAAATTTATTATCCAGTCCTTTGTACAAAAATAGTGTAAAAATCAAAATTTTGAGACAAATTAAGGGGTAAACCAGTACCAATACCAACATTAAAGGACTAATAACCAATGTCACCACCGAGTACCACCCTATATTTTTGACTTTTAAATCAGATAAAATCTCTTTCCAAATTTTTATAGCGACGATCAACAAAATTAACGATAGCAACCGTAATATCCCCAAAGATATCTGTCCATTAAATCCAAACAAATTCAATATACTTAATTGCTGTTCTGAGACTGGATATCCAAATATCATTGTCTTAGTATAAAATATCTTATGGCAAAAAACTTAATATTGTTATTAATTATACTTTTTGCCTTCTTTATTCGCTTCTGGCAGCTAGACAACATCCCCCCTTCTTTGTTTGCTGATGAGGTTGATATTGCCTATCAAGTAAAAATTTTTAAAGCTACCGGTGGGGATTATTTTGGCAACAAATTTCCAATTCACTTTCACTCCTTTTCCGATTGGCGGACCTCACTCCAGATTTATTCTTCAGTTATTGTCAGCTATTTTACCTCAAACGATTTTTACATCGTTCGTCTACCTTCAGTAATTTATTCAACTATTGGTGTCTATTTAATTTATTTAATTACTGGTTCTCTTTACACCCCATTTTTATTGGCCATTTCTCCCTGGTCCATCCATTATGGCCGCACCGGCTTTGAAGTTTCTGGTATGTTAACCAGTCTACTGGCCGCCATTTATTTTTTTAAAAATAAACAATATTATTTATTTACATTTTTTCTTTGTCTCTCGCCTTATTTTTATAGCACCGCCAAATTATTTGTCCCTGTCATAATATTATTGGCTTATTTCACTCATAAAAACAAATTAATTTTATTATTTGCCGTTTTATTACTTTTACCCTTAGGCATCGACACTGTCAAAGGCCAATCTGGCTTC
>VFLE01000113.1 GCA_009885205.1 Candidatus Shapirobacteria bacterium
CGGTATAATATATAGAATGACTGGACATGAATCGTTTATGTTGATAGAAACAAAAGACAACGATGAAGAAAAAAAAGAACCACTACAATATTATGTCAAATTTTCGTTTATAATTACATATATTCTACTATTAACAACCGGAACTATAACTTTTATTGAAGCAATGCGCACGAAACAACCGCACATACGTCACATTTTAAATTTAGAAACAGCAATATCTTTAATCGCCGGTTATTTTTACTCGATTTTTGTATTTCAAATAGATAAACTTGGCGAAGAATCAAAACCCATCAACTGGGCCAGTTTTACAAAAACGCGTTATGTTGATTGGTCTATAACAACGCCAATTATGCTTTTAGTTTTATGCTCTGTATTGGGAACTAATTCGAATATTCCAGTGCACTTTCCAGTTATAGTAACTGTTATTGTATTGGATTATTTAATGTTATACGCCGGATATTTAGGTGAAACTGGGAAAATTACAAGATGGGTGGCAGTGATGACCGGTTTTATAGCTTTCTTACTGATGTTTGCCATTATATTTTTTATTTTTGTAAAACCCAAATATGTGTTTGCGAATTACATTTTATGTGGTGTATATCTTGTAGTTTGGTCATTATACGGAGTATTTTATATGTTTGAAGATAAATATAAAAATATTGGATTGAATATTTTGGACTTGACATCTAAATGTTTCGTCGGATTAGGACTATGGATTTACTTTACAAAAATCATTACTTAACCCATCGGTTTTACACCTTAACCTCATCTAACGCGTTACACCCTTGAATATTTACACCTTTGCACATTCAAAACGCCCACTTCGTGGGCAGTTATGAGTGAGCAAGATGATGCTGATTGCGCATTTAAAATGCGCAATGGTGTAAAATGGGACGCCCTTTGGGCGTCTCACTAGATATTTAAGGGCAACGTTACCGATGAACATTATATTATTTGATGTCGTTTCCACTATTCAAAAATGCGTGTGACAGAATACAAAAAATAAAAACTACATAAAGATGTTTTATCATTATATAGTACGGGGTGCATGATGAATACAATGGAAATTTTCGACGAAAGTAAGGTTGATCTTCCTAGTATATCATCCCCACAATGTAGTTTGCATGGTAAATGGAATTTGTATTACCATTTACCACACGATAAAAATTGGGATTTTTCAAGTTATAAGCCGATTGTTGAAAATATAAAAACGGTGGGAGAGTTAATTTCCACATGCGAATGCATTCCTGAAAATATATTAAAACATTGTATGTTATTTGTAATGAGAACTGGAATTACTCCTATGTGGGAAGATCCCAAAAATCGCAACGGTGGTTGTTTTTCATTCAAGGTGGCAAATAAACAGGTTCCTGCCGTATGGAAGACCCTTTTTTATGCATTATGTGGGGAAACATTATGCACCGACAAACAAAATAGTAAATTGATGAACGGAATTACGATTTCTCCGAAAAAGAATTTCTGCATTGTAAAAATTTGGCTGGAAAATTGTTCTGTTCAAGATCCGAACATTTTGATTCAGATCCCCAATTTATCGAAACAGGGGTGTTTGTTCAAAAAGCATGAGCCCGAGTTTTAATCGGGATTTTTGTCTTGTTATTGTAAAATAAAATAAAATAAAATAAAATATAATAAACGTAAAACCGTAAACTACAATATACATGATTTTTTATGGAATATGTATATTTACATTATGTCAACTTTGCGGCGGGACACCGTATCGCATAGTGAGTACAAGCGTTCTGTCTTTTTTGCCATGGTGTAAATTGCACCAAATAATTGAGTTTGAGCCAGAAAATCGATCAGACATATATTTGTTGGATTTTTCGCCAATCAATCAAAAAAACCCGAAAACGTTGCTCCATTTAGCTTTGGGAAAGAGAGTTCCTGCTGAAATTCGATTCCGTCATTTTTACAAAAAAAAATGTGATAAAGATGACGATGAGGTTATAGCCGACTGGTGTAGAATAAATGACGCTCTTTCGACCATTGACTCCGTCCGTCTTTCGGAAAAGACATTTGCGGAGTTTCAATCGGATGATTCGATCGATCCGTACTTACAAGAAGTTGTGCATAATGCAAGAAAATGGCCGAGTGAAATGAATTTGTATACATATAATTGTCGAACATTTGCTAGAAAATTTACCAAAAAATATGAGAGCCATAAGCCACTTTCAAAAGGGTTTTCCGTTCATGGAGAAAAACGAATTTCTTTTGATATAATTTCCGCCCGTGCTTTGGATGCGTGGCATACTATTTTTACTTAGACCTGGACCTGAATTAAACATCAGCGATTTTGATGTGATTCCCTCCGAAAAATCGAAGGATTGTTTGACGAAATAATTTTTAGAGGGAGTTTCCGTCAAGATTCCATTGGCATATACCCCAAATCGGCGATTGTCATCGCCGCCATTTTCACAGGTAAAATGATAATATGTATATAATTTTTTGCCCTGCACTTTTACAAATTGATTGGATGCGGCGGCTAGTAACAATACTTTGTCATCAATAGTTTCGCTAAATGAAATGCATTTTTGTTTTTGTTTTTCCTCATTGGACAGCGCGTTTACAAGAATGCTGTGACCTCCAGTAACATACAAATCCTCGATAAGCCCATTTTTGTCCGTTTTGGTCATTTTATACATGCATGATGTTAATGAGCTGGGGTCATTTACCATTCGTCCTCTTCCGATGCAGTCGATCTTTCTATATCCATGGAGATATGTTTTTACGATATCGCCGCGGCGTAAATCCTGGACGGGAACGTATTTCTCGCGAGAATCTTTTAGTACAAGAATTTTGGTTCCGAAATTGAAACAAGTAGGATCCTTTATTTGAACAATAATGAAATTGACGGGGAATCGATCTGGGCCTGTTCCTCCTATAAATCCAAGCGAGGTTGTCATTTTATCATTATCGCCTGAAGCCAGGCGATATTTGTTTTTTTCACTAGGTAAATCCGGTATTTGCTCTCCAAGATCAATTCCTACTCCAAATGTATCAAATTGTTTCCATACAGGATTGTATAAATTATTAAAGTTGTCCCCATCTTCGCCAAGGGGCGCAATCACGTTTTTACTGAAATTTCCGGTTAAATAAAATTGAGTAATGAAATTCACCGAATTTATCGCAAAAAACCCGGAAATATCAAGTTTATTATTAGACGTTCTTGTCGCAGAAATAGAAAACCAACGCAGAGCCATTTATATATACATATCATATTATAAATTTTACAAATTTTTGTAGATAACCGAGTTTGCAAATTATATATGTATATATATATATATGACGAAAAACGCAAGAAAAAG
>VFLE01000182.1 GCA_009885205.1 Candidatus Shapirobacteria bacterium
CTTAGGGGACGATTCTATAATTTATATATGTTCAAATATGTAAATTATCATTCACTTCTTTACCAAGCAAAGGCGTAATCGTGTTCAATCCAAAAAAACGCCATCATGAAAAGTCAAGTAAAAGAAACGCGTTTCATTTTCCGTGTCCGTTTGTTTTTCAATAATCGCTTTTTGGTTTTGGGTTTTCGCCAAGTCATATAAAAAAAATCCCGTATAAAATGCATCATTTTTTTAGCAATCAAAATGTCTGTTTCTTCTTCCTCCTCGGTTTTTTGTCTAAGTGCGTTATATTTTTGTTCCAATATCCATTTATGCAAATGATCGGTCCATTCCGCTGAATCCCACGCCGAGTTTATAATATCAGATCTCGAAAAACGGCGGATAATTTCATTTATCGAAAGCGAATGGCGATATGATTTGGGCTGAATATAAAAAATCCGGTCTACGTTCATATTCGGGAAATAGCTATTATCAATAAAACATATTTCCGAATTTTTGGGAAGAAGGCTACACACAATAAAATCGTAAAATGTTTTGTCGTGGGTAGTGCGGTATGGTTCCAAGATGTTTGTTTTAATTTTGAATGCACATATCGGTTTTTCAAAAAGCCCAGATGTATTATTTTTCGATTCGATATAAGATAAAATAAGCGCTACCCATGGCGGCGTGCATTGATTATTTGTATAAATATATACATTTCCACATGCCCCCTCTTGTTTTTTATAATAGATATATTCCAAGATGGTCAGTATTCCGTGTCGCAAAAATTCGGGATATAAATCGAGTATTTCATTGAATTCTTCTTGCGTTTTTTGGAAATAAATATGTTGATTTATCTTAGTAAGATATTGTAATCCTCTCCACAGCAAATTTAATTCTGAAAAGGATCCGATGGTTTCATCTAAATCAAATATAAAATGTTTTTTCTTGGATCTAGATGGATGCGATTTGCTATATTTATGGGGATGAATGATAATATCTTCACTTTGCTGTGACATTGGACATATATATATTCTTTATAATATTGAATGGCAATATTATAGCGCGATTGCTCTACTTCTACTGAAGCAATAAAAAAACAACCGCATCGGGTTTTTTTAGTTTATCATTCGCTTGTTGATCTGCGCTATATGCTGTGCGGTTTGCGGTCGAACCGGACGGCGTCGCACGTCTTTTTTGCGTCCCCGAGGATCCAAACAGACCCCCTTGAAGTCCAAGTTGGGTATTGGCTAGCGCGGCTTTTTGTGTATCTACAATGGCGGCTACCGAATTATTGTTATTAATATCCTCGTAAACTGATATATCGTTGGCCGCAAGTTTATCCATAATATCTTTTAAAGCTGTATTATATTCCGAGCCGCCGTAAGTTTTTCCAGAAGCAATAGCATTTATATCTGATCTCTTAAGCAAATAGGATATGGATCCTCCCCTTCCTTCTCCTCCTTCACTATTCGAAGAAATATATCCGGTACTATCGAAAGTAGTAACTATTGTAGGTGGCCCGTCACCCATAACCGGATACGATTTTTCTTGAGATGCTGTTCCATATAATTCAGTTAATTTATTTGAAATAGTATTGGTATCTTTTGCGGCTTTTATTTCTGTTAAAAACACTCTATTTATATATTTCCATGATTCAACTAAACGGTTTTTATTGTTATTATATTGTTCTCCCACTCCGTCTGGATTACTATTTCCATTATTTACATCGAATATTCCTCCTGGCGCGGTTAAAACCGCAAATCCATTGTCCGGTATTGGAGGAATCCAGGG
Source organism: Candidatus Shapirobacteria bacterium (assembly GCA_009885205.1). Classification (GTDB taxonomy): domain Bacteria; phylum Patescibacteriota; class Microgenomatia; order UBA12405; family UBA12405; genus UBA12158. Next base: position 1,774 of record VFLE01000182.1, read on the forward strand.
ATAAGATCTACCAGAACAAGGGCCTGAATAATTTGGTTCAGGAATGGAAGGACATACAGTTGGATCTGTTGGATCAAAGATCCAATAATTATCCGCTAAACCGTTTCTGAAAGCCGCTTCTAATATATCCAATAAATATTGAACTTGTTCTACTGCATTTTGTTTAAAACACTCGAATTTTTCTGTATTGTTGGTTATGCCGCCGCACGACCGAATAGTCGGATTTTTGACAGAAAACGCTTCAATTCTAGGAACCTTATTCAAATAAATCCAATATGTAATTCCTATAAAAAATATAACTAAAATTAAAATAAAAAATAAACCGTGCATTTATACTATATCTAAACATTTATATTGATTCACAAACTACCTGCAAGTTGGTTTTTTACTTTGAAAAAGTTACATCGCAAAAATTTAGAATAATAACTTCACAAAAGCAGTTATTATATTTATTTCAACGGCAACTTTGCTAAGCTTAACCGATAAATGAAAAAATGAGGACACCACGAATGAATTACAATAATGCGCCCGGACTAATATTTGTATAAGGTTTTGTTTTATTTTTTTCTTTAACGTCTGCGCTTGCGGATACAGTTTCCATGCATTCCGATAGGTAAGGCGCGGAAAACCACATTAAAATAAAAATGAACCCAATGAGACAAAGGAGCAGCAATATATTTATTTTTTTCATATATAAATATATACATATATCATTTTTCAAATCTTCATCGGTTTCAAACGTTTATTGAACCAATACGTCAATAATCCTTGCAACAACGCAAAAACGCACATCACTATCGCTATTTTTATCCAATCTTTTTGTGTGGGTATTTCCAATTTCGTTTCTTTGTCGCTAAATCTACCAATATTATAATGTATCAAATTCTCGAAAAGATTGACAAATAAATACACGCAGAATGAGATTACAATAAGCTGGATATTAGCACCAGAAATAATATACATTATATATCTTCTGAATATTTTATCCACTTGATCCAAACCCACCCGTTCCTCTAGTCGTTTTCGATAAAACGTCTTCGTTCATTACACGCTCTACCAAAAACGGTTTCAAATCTGGAGCACAAACTTGAACAAGTCTCGCGCCTTTCGATTCTTGCGTTTGCTGAAGTTGGCGGCCTAGAAAACGAAAGGCCGCCATAATAAATCCGCGATATCCACTATCGATAATTCCTACGTGATTTGCCAACATTAACATCGTCTTGGACATACTAGACCGAGGATATAAATAAAAAGCGCTAGGAGTCTCATCAGACTGTCGCATCTCACATTTAATTCTGAAATCCACCATAACCGTATTCATAGTGTCAATGACTACGGTTTGCGGAAAAAACAAATCAAATCCGGAATTTGCATGAGAATCGTTCATCACCGCAGAATTATGTGCAGCAATTTGATTTTCATAAAGCGCGGATAATTCAGTGTAAGACGGATCAATATAAATATACAAAGTGGCGGGCATATAAAAATATATTGCCAATTGCGTTTATATTTTTTAGGGAGTATATATTATATATTATATATCAAAAATGATAGAATTCGGGGACCTCTTGGACATTATAGAAAAATATCCTGGACAATTTTCAAAAATAAAAAAAACATACATTTATCTTTTGTCTCTTCTGACGGATGCGCCCAATTTTTCGGGGGAAAGATTCTTGACTCAAGTTCGACGAATATCTCAATACGGTACCATTTTCGTAGGTTACATTAAGAGCTCGGATGATTCGATTGAAATAATGGCGACAGCAACTCTATTTATAGAACCCAAAATAATACATTCGGCGAAATCAGTAGGTCACGTTGAGGATTTAGTTATTCATCCAGATTATAGGGGCCAAGGCGTTTCCAAAATAATATTGGGACATTTCAAGCAAAAGGCGACAGAATGGGGCTGTTATAAAGTGATTTTGAATTGCGATAAAGAATTGAAGGGATTTTATGAAAAGCGCGGGTTTTCCGAAAAGTCGATACAGATGTTACTGCGTATTGAAAATGACGACGATGAAGAAGAAAATGGGCTGCGTCGTGATGAATCTAATAAAAAAAAGGAAGCATATCCATTAATAAATGCATGTCCTTATTCCAAGACAATTATAAAACGGAATGGGTTTATTGATTTTTCAGGAAAGAACGACACAATGACCCCGCCTAATTGGTACATCTATTTTACGAGCGTAAAGGATGAAGAAGTGATTCCATATAACGAGACGATAGAATCCGAAAAATTCACGGAAGTAAATGCGCAATTTGTAAAAAATCCGCTCTATAAAAAACCTCCGAGAATTTTATATATTGTTCATGTCATTGATTTGATGCAAAAATTCAAATTCTCGATTCGCGAAAATGTGGATTTTTTATATATAAGCACAATCTCCAAATTAAATGATTGTGAATTTCAATGGGAAAAAGACAACCGTTTCTTGGACAAAGTGATCCAAGATAAATATCTAAAAACCTTCAATGCCTATTGAATTAGACGGCTTACCTTGGTTCTGCCAATCCAGCCATTTTGTAGTTTTTCCAAGATATATTCTTTCCCTCGAGTGGCGCCACTTGTTCCGATTCGTGTTGTTTGTCGATCTTATCTCCGCGCTTCATGGCCGAATCTATATATAGCTCTTTTAATACGCGACCCACCAAGACGGATCCTTCATGTTGATCCACTTTTTTATCCTCTATTAATTTCAACACAGTTAGGAGTTGCGTCATTATACCTAAATCAATCTCATCATGAATGACTTTGTTAAAAATGTCGGTATAATTATTGAATAAAAACCCGGCCTTGGTTTGCGCCAATTCTTCGAATTTTGTCGGATCCGATTCTCTCAACGAATTCTCTTTTGTCTTTAGATTTTCCAAACTCCGAATGTCATCTCGTATACGTTCACTATGTTTTACTTTTCGTATATGCTCAGTGTTATCGTCACAATCTATATCATTAATCAACTTTTTTAAATTCAATCGATCTTCTTGGCTAATATCCATTATATATATTCCTATATTTTCTGGTTTATATATTTTCAACAAGAATAATTAAATTAATTGCGAAAAAGGTATACTTATAATATAATGTCAACACCCTCAAATTCTCCTTCCATTAATATTACGCCGGACGCTCCGGATAATTTATCGGTTTTTTATGTTCCTCCCATAACTACAAATTTTATGCAATGGGGGGAAACTCTTTTGGTAATCGCCTTTTTAGGATTCATGTTTAGCATCATTTCTGTTTTATACATTTATGTAAACATGAATGAGTATCAATCGCGTATTGATGTTTTAAGCAACGGCGCATTGTACGGAATAAATTCTCAGGAAAAATTCAAAAAGTTTATTACGGATGTTCAGGCGGAATCGATTGCGACGGCCATGGGGACAATCGATAAATCGACAGACACACTAAATAGAGCGATTAATCGCATGGATGATAAATCGACGCGACTTACGCAACAACTCGCCAATGACACTAAAAATACGTCAAACAATATTGATTCTTTAGGAAAAACAATCCAAGAAAATGTAGGAAAATTGGGTGGGATTATTGAAAAAATGGGCGGAGTTTTATTGTTGAACGGATATATGACAAACGGGGCGATAAAAACCACTCAAGTTGCTCCGGGTGCAATGAATTAAATGAAAATAAATTTCTTTGTATAATGATAATTATATAGAATGGCAATTGAATACACGGAAATAACTTATATAACATATAATTACCGAAACGTTTTCACCACATCCATCATATTATTTTTGTATTTATTTTTCATATCTCGAATGTATTTAGCCATAAAATTTGAAATACTAAACAAGCGAAATAAATGTGATGTAAGATATTATTACAGTAAACCGTGCCGGAATGAGATTGCAAACAATATATTATTCGACCCAACTTTTTTAGATTATAAAAAAAGGTATTTTACTAATATTGAAACCAATATTTCGCCCAATTTGGATACCACAATTTCTTTTTCGGAAGTCGAATCCAGGAAAATCGATAAAAACGAAACCGTTCATAAAGCGAAGGTGGAAAATGCCACGTCAGACGTAAAATCGCAATTTCAAATCGCCGCCGATTCATTGCAAGTGGTTGTGGCCTCTATTTTAGGCAATTTAAATTCCGTGGTAAATGCATTCACGATTCAAAATACAGACATATTGTCGGGATTGACCAATTTAAAAGCACAATTGCCTACTCCATCAGGAGCGATAGCCGATGCGTTGAATCCTTCCGTTGCGAAAATTGTATCCCCCTTGCAAAAATTATACAAATCGTTAACAAATACCCCATCTGCGCAATAAATTTTTATCTAACAAAAATGTATATTCTCAGATGAAATTGTCTTTTGGATTTTACATAACGGTAATTGTTTTAGCTTTAGTAATCGCTCTTACAATGTGTAATTCGTGCAGCAGCTATATGCCTTACGCAGGACCAAGCCGCGGATCGGCGATTGAAGGATTTCGCCAACCTCGCACTCAAATGGAATATTCCACATACCCTGACAATGTCACAATTGATAAAATGAATAGTAAAAGCATAAATCAAGTTCCCGTTGAAAGCACCTGCACAAAAGTGTTTGGATTTAGCGGTCTTCAATGTTCTCCCACCTTTAACGATAATAATTTAGACATGTACTCGAATGCACAAGGAGATTCCAAATGTATGTTTGAATCTTCCGGATTATCCAATTCAAGGGGACCCTTATGTTTAGATGCCGCAATGAAAACGGCTCTTCAAACGCGTGGGGGCAA
>VFLE01000188.1 GCA_009885205.1 Candidatus Shapirobacteria bacterium
AATTCTGATGATCTTGGTTCCCCCCCCCCTCTTGGGTTTTAGGGTCTGGAATTCGCTTCGCGAATTCTGATGACGTTGGTTCCCCTAAGTAAGTAAAAAAAAGGCGTTTTATTACTATTCGACAAAACCCAACCAAACGTTTTCCGATATATTTCTACAACATCCTGCCCATTCACATACAAATAACCAAGATAAAGTAAAAAAATGATAAGCAAAATTCCTACATTATAAGTGACCCGTATCGGATAATTCCGCAGCAAATAAATCGGTATGCATTTTGCGAAAAAAATCATAATAACATATTTAACCAAGACGGTCTTGGACGCTTGGAACCAAATCAACGCAAAAAAACTTGCCACGTTTTCGATTAAAGCGATATATAACGCCAGGGACGGATTTCCATAATTGATAACCGCATCTATTATTTTACCAAAACCTTTACAAAAAAATGCCAACAGTAAATAGGCTAAAAACCATACATAGATCCAATAAGAAAACAAATAATCCCAGCGAATCCGATCCATTTGTATACTATGATGATAATATTTCACAACACCCCATTAAAAGCTGTTCGTCTTGTGATAGCTTTTGGAAAGTCAAACAATCGTCAAATTTATATTGTATAAATCGAGCCTGATTTTTACAAACAATATGCGTCCCGGTGTCCGTAAATTTAATATCCACTACGATTCCTCCGTTTGTCAAAAGGGGGGGTTTTTCTGTATTTTCGGTTCTTATCCAGCGTACATGTTTTCCTTTATGTAGCTGGTATATTTCGTCCACATATCGATATCCAATCAGTTTATTGCAAAAAAGAGAAGCCGTTTCATTCAGAAGAGGCAACTCTTTGAGAACATCTACAATTTCCTTCGTAATCGATTTCAGGGTACGTTTTTCTAAATGCTTCATTTCGGTCTCTTCTACCACTTTTAATAATTCCGAAATGTCCAAGGTTGTTTTTAGCGAGGGATCATTTTTTACGTCTTCTATTATTTTTCGAAGAGTGGCCTTTTTTGCGTCATCTGACATACTATACTATCATAAATCATATAATTCGCTTTATGTGATTTATACATTGGAAAAAAAAGAACGCAAATGTAAAACGAACGATTGCGTAATCGTTGCATTGGTCAACAAAATGAGTGCGCTTCCAAATATGATTTGTTCATCATATTCATGTAATTCGTGTTTTTTCTTTAGCGGATTAAATCGAACGATTAATATAAAAGCAATCGCAATCTGCATTATCGAACGTATCCAATTTAAATAATCCGGATCAATATAGAGAATTCCTAAAATCGCAACCAGATATAAAATATATGGCACTACAACCGCCCATAAATAGAGAGGACGTTTTATTACATCTACAAAAGAATCAATGTCTTGGACAAATCGATTCCACCTGCTCATTTATGTATACGCATATTTTTATTACACAAAAGATCCCGACGACCAAATAATCGGCCTCCATTCCACATACGAAAACGGCACAGAATCCGTGGGCAACCCGGGAACTATATTTTCCATAAAATAATATACAACGTCGATCAATTTGTTTTTATGAAGCAAATCAATTGGCGTGCGGGTTTTAAAAAAATCGCGAAATTCGAATTTCCCGTAATCCGTGGGAATCATCATATTGTCATTCGGTTTTCCAATCGACGGTTTCTTCGATGCATCGATTCCAAAATAAGACTGTATAAATGAAGTGATATAATCATTCGCCGGCTGATTATTTGCGTTTTGTTTTTTCCACGTTTCAAATATGTCTTTTTTCATTTCCTCATTGGTTATTCGCAAGTCACCCTTCCCCCTCATATAGGTAGAGGCTAGCCCCGAATTGATAGGCGCCATATTCAACATAGCTGACGCATCGGCGCTTGAAGAACCCGGAAATAAAGATCCCACCCCGCCATATGAACTCGATGATCCGTTGCTATCCGAGGAAGAATCTGAACCGGGCGACCCACTGGGCGACCCACCTTTATTACTCATTGACGACATTAAAGTCGCAAAACAAGCATTCGGACAACCGCATCCGGAACCTGAGCCTTTGGAATTTGCATTTGATCCACGGTTTCCTGAATTCGCCCCCGAATTTGAATCTGAATCTGCAGAACCCGGGCCATTTGCGCCATTTCCGGGAGTTGATGACCCCGGGGAATTTAATTCATCAAAATCGTAAGGCGTCACTTCATATGAAATAAAAGGGCTATATGTTTTTGTCCCAGCTTGAATGGTATAAGACGTAATTGAATTCGAAAGAAATTCGATATATGGCCATTCTATATCCGGATTCGGATTTTCTTCCGAGGGAATTTTGGGTATAACGAATTGGATAAGATAATAACAAAAGTCTTTCATTTTCATTTTATTTTCCTCTGTAATTGTCCCACGATTTACAAAATTATCGAAATATTTGCGAATTGCGTAATCTGTGGGAATATTATTTTTGTCGAAATATAAATTGATTACATAATCAATTTCGTCGTTTACATTGTTCGCTTTAATTAAAGGGATTCTCGCATTTGGTTCGTCACTATCGACGTATAATTTCGGATGTCTATCTATCCGCGGAACGGTTCGCATGGGCTCTTTTTTTTTAATATGCGCCAAAATAATAAAAATAAAAATAAATGTGAATAAAAGTATAACTAATTGTGCATATATCATGATTCTTATATATACTCTTATTTTTTCGAGATAAATAATTTTGAATAGAATAGAATATAATGAACAGGTATATTCTATTCTATGTTATCACAAGGTTCAATTATAGGAAAAAAATATACAATACTCGAATTAATTGGTCGGGGAAAATTTGGAACCGTTTACAAAGGAGTGAATAAAAAAAATGAAAAAATCGCTATCAAAATAGAAGACGCAGCAGCCGTCGTAAAAATATTAAAAACAGAGGCCGCAATATTGAATTATTTATACCGAAACAATTGTCGATACATACCCTCGGTACATTGGTTTGGCGTGTTTTTGGACAGGGCAACTCTAGTGATGACTTATTATAATTATTCGCTACAAGACTATATAGAAAAAACAAATGCTCGGTCAATCGACAAAATGAATAAAATGATGATAGTTTTGCTAAATATAATCAAATCGATTCATGAATTATTCGTAATTCATCGAGACATAAAACCACAGAATTTTATGATGAAAGACGAATCTTTGTATCTTATCGACTTTGGCATGGCCACCATGTACGTAGATGAAGATAGACAACATATACCGGAAAAAACGGGGAAGACAGATATCATCGGGACACCTAAATATATAAGTCCAAATATACATAATGGATGTGAGCCATCAAGAAGAGATGACGTCATTTCATTATGCTATATTTATTTACAGATGTGGCTTGGCTATTTGCCATGGGATAACAACCATATATCGGGAGATATGGTTGATCGAAAATTGTTGAAAAGCTGGGAAAAAATAGAGCCGATTGCTATAGAAATTGGGGAACCTTTTTTGTCGTTTATTAAAAAACAGTATTCGATAGAATTCAAAATTTCTCCGGAGTATGCATTTTCCTAAAAATCGGTTAAGCATGAGAACGACTCTACGTTTTTTACGTCGAGTGTATTTTTCACTGGGGGTTTTTCTGATTTGTCGTATGCATTCCAAAAATCTTCGGGGAAATTTGTTATTTTTTTTGGCATAATTGGGCCCTGGGTTTGTAACGATGCTGGTTTTCGCAAAACTTCTGGCAAAACCTTTTGCGAGATTCCAGGTGAGGTTCCAGGCGAGATTCCAGGTGAGATTCCAGATGAGGTTCCAGGTGAGATTCCAGGTGAGGTTCCAGGTGAAAATCCCTCGTTAATTGATAATCCAAACATTTTGCCCATAATCAAAGATAAAAAAACAACAATAAATAAAAATAAAATAGAGAGCCATTTTTTATAAACAATTCCTAAAAACATAGCAACGTGTTTCAAGCGAACAATATATACAATTGATATATATATATTTGCCAAACAATATAAATAATAGTTTCATTATTAACTCATAGTCTAGCGTGCAAATGTCTTCATCCCTAGATACAACTCAGAGCGAGCGCCTCACTGGCATGGTAAAGTGGTTCAACAACAAGTCCGGCTTCGGATTTATTACGGTGAGTGGAACAGGCGAGCATGCAAATAAGGATATTTTCGCGCATTTTAGTTCGATCCGTATTACCGATCAGTATAAGTATTTGGTTCAGGGCGAGTATGTAGAGTTCAATCTTGTCAAGTCCGAGAACGAGAAGCATGAGTATCACGCCGCCGATGTTACTGGTATTATGGGCGGACCTATTATGTGCGAGACTCGTCGCCTTGCGGTTTCCACCCAGACCCAGACCCAGGGGCAAAGTTCGACTGGAAGACCTTACCGTGAAAAGTATGTTGCCGATGTTCCCGAGCAAACCGATGATTCCTTTACCCGCGTCGAGTCTAGCCGCCGTCGCCCCAAGAGTGTAGGAATGCGCAAGAAGGTCTCTCCTTCGTCCAAGGCTGACGTGACTGTATAAACTAAACATTCCGAACCCTAACAACCTATTTTTGATTCTATTTTTCCGAATTGAATCAAACATCTCACATTATCTACGGATAATATGGTATTTTGCAAAAAAATCGTCCAGCGATAATAAATTTTCCGTATATTTCGGATCTCCTCTATCCGCCTTCAAAAACATCTCATTCTTCATATCCGAAAATGAATAAGAGGGACTTACTAATTGATATTCCGGAGGTTTATTCGGAGAGACGTCCAGTGGAGAACGTATAAAATAATATTTTTCATTTGGACCCCCCTTTCCAGACCCCAATCGCAACCAATCGATTGTATTCAACAAGTATTTTAATTTGGTAGACGAAAATAAAATGACCGGAAGTTGCGCCGCATTACATAAAACCCAGATATCTAAATCGGTCATGTAATATGTGTCGCTAAACAGAACTTCTTCAAATGTATATTTTTTGGACAATATAGAATCCACAAATTCGCGCTTCCCTTGATGCCTCAAAATGGTGAGAATTTTGTCGCGATAAACCTCCATATATTTAGAATATTGATTCCAAAGCGTTGTTTTTATATTTTGTATCGAAATCGGCTGCTTTAATACATTTTGAAGAACGTAAATAATAGGGATATAACTACACACGTCGGTATTCATGAATACAATCTCTTTTGTTGTTACGGGGAAATAGGGTCTCCAAGATCCCTGTTTGTCATTTCCGACTACCCGAGGTTTTGTTTCTTTTATGCAAGAGGAAATATATTCATCCAACTGCGTTTTTTTCCCGTCTTTCGATTCCATCAAGGCAATTTGTTCGGTCAATGATATTTCATTGTCATATACTTGTGTATTTTCGGGCTGGGCATCGTCGTAATTTATATTTTGTATATACGCATTTGTTATATATGGAACCAAGTCCTTGAAATACTCCTTGGACAAGAGACTGTCCAAGATAAACAATTCCTTGGAATCGATTTGATATTCTGCGTTGGTTATATTCAAATAATTCCGCGTTTGAAACATAAAAATACGAATGCGGCGATAGCGGATTAATTCGTCGGCAATTCTTCCGAAATAGATTTTCTCATTGTCCGCCCCACTTACGAGATGCCGTTTCGGAAATAATGTTTTGCAGCCACCTGCATTATTCGTCAAACAATATTGTTTCGTTTTATCGTTTTTACATTTGCCATCTTCATCTTGGTGACATGCCACTATTTCTCTGAAAGAATCCACCGTTTTTTGATCAAACTCTTGGAATGTTACAGAATCTTTCGTTAAATCGCGCAACAGTTTATCTATTTTAATTAATTTCGCCGCATACAAAACGGCATTGCTGTCCAAGAGTTCATGAATCTGTTTTCGAATCGCTCTATTTTCGAATTCGTTTAATTCCAACCGTATAACACTTCTAAAAACGCTATAGAATTGACTTTCAATCGTAATATTTTGAATCACGCGAACACGGTCGGAATCGGGAGATTTGGTTAGAGCCAAGGTTTTATCGACGCTTTTTTTGTTTTTAATCGGGTAATCATAATGCTCGACTTTTGCCAAACCATCTTCGTATATATTTTCGGAAGGAGGGTCGATTTGAACAAATTGGTTCGTCTTGGTCAAAAATCCAACCACCAATTTGTCCTCCATCATTTTAATCTTGGGCAAACATTTGATCTTGCCGTTTGTCTCATTGTAAATACTGATCAAACGATCACGTGTAGTTACATAATCTAACCATAATCCATCATCATCCATATATCTTATTTTAATTCCGTCCAAAATGCCAGAAGGAAAGCATGGAACCAAGACAAAATTTTGGCCTTCTTCGCGATTTACACAAAACCCAATCACCTTTTTATTATAATTTATAATTTGGCTTCCAATATTATAATCATGACTTCGCAAAATGCGAAGCGTGTCCGATGCCGAAATGTTTTGTTCAAATTCATAAACCTTGGGCATACTCGATAGAGGATGGCAATATTTATTTGTGGACAATTTAATGAGATCCAACATTCGTTTCACATTTCGAATGGCGTCATGTTCCACAAACGCTTTTTTGATCAATATATCCGACGTCCCCTGTAGCAAAAATAAATGAAGTGGGTCGTAATATTCGCCGTTTTTAATTAACACCACTGTCTCTTTCACTGCGTTATATGCAACGGAGGAATACGAATTGGAGGGGCATACCAATTGAACATTGTCCGTGCCGTCGTCGTTTACTACCTCAAGTATTACCAAATTAATACCGTCGCGCATCAAACTAGGGTTACGGTCCGAAACAATATCCCATAAATAAGTGTGATCAATTTCCGACGTCTCATTCTGCAAAAAAGCAATGAAGCTATTGTACGAAGCAATCGTTTCTTCCAAGAAATCCAATTGTGCATCGTTATGCAGATCGATCGTTTTCGCGAATTCCGAATTTACGTGTTTATCCACATCGATTTCCGCTTGATTTATCACACTAGGACGGAAAATAGATACTAAATTTCCGTTATTATATTTCAAAAACATATCTAGCGTGATGGAATCGGTCAAAATTTTGCGTATTTGCGCAATCGTAGGCACATCTTTATCCTGTTTATATGCATAATAATACGCAACACAAGCCAAAAACGATTGATTGGCGCTATTTTCAACTCCATATCTTAATAAACAGGGCGCCCCCGATTTAATAAACGAGGGGCGTTTTTTATCCACAGACAAAGAATTATCCGTTTCCAAAAAATATTGTACGGCCATTGGCAAAAACCCCCATCTATTTTTTTCCAAAGGACTAGTGACCGCATTCATGACAAATAGATTGGTCTTTTGTTCCCCGGTTTCTACCGGACCCGAAGAGGTCCCGTCTAGGCTACATTTTTCGCGCAGTTCGCGATGTTGTTTTGAATCCCATGCCTTTTTGAAACAGCATGGAGTACATAGTCCGTTGGGATGAAGACGACTATCCAAGAAACTGGGGATATGTTTTTGATATTTCCCGTTTTGATCTATATGATCTTTGTCTGTAAATTCATATACATATGCACCCTTGGGAACAGTAGTTGCATCAATGGGAATAACATCGCCGCATTTTCCCGCTTTTACATCCTCTTCGGATATACTCGAGTTTGTTTTTAAACACCAATATCTTGGACAAATATACCAATACGGATTTTTTGGATCTGATCCATATTTTACTGCGTTTTCATAAGAATCGGGATTTGTTCGATCAATGCGCTCTTTTTCCGCATCCGTCAAAATAACCGGTTGTCTTTTCAAAGGACAGGTCCGAGAATATAATTTGAATTTCCCCTTTGTTTCGACAAAAAATAAATTTGGATCGCGTTCCTGCATTCGACGCTGAAAAATGTTGGGATATTTCAACGAGGTTCCGTCAATATTCGCCATATATTTTTCGTCGCCTTTTCCTTCTTGTTTTTCTTCTTGTTTTTCTTCTTGTTTTTCTTCTCCTTCTTCTTCCTTGCCGC
>VFLE01000205.1 GCA_009885205.1 Candidatus Shapirobacteria bacterium
CATCAGAATTCGCTTAGGGGAAACGTAGTTCCCCTAAAACCCCTCCTTTGCAATGGTACCAATAGAACATAGTTATCTTCCTTTAACGTGGTTTCCAATCGGACGTTACAAAAGACTCAGCAATCATACTCGATATAGGTTTAATACGATACAAAATTAAAAAAAGTATGAAAAGAGAAATGACAATTAATAACCAAAAACTATTTTCGCTAAAATCAAAAAAAGATGACATGTATAAATAATATATAGTTATTAAAAATAAAATTTGAAGGAGGGATCTTAAGGGAACCTTGGTTCCCTTGAAAAGGAGGGATCTTAAGGGAACCTTGGTTCCCTTAAAGGAGTATAAAGATATTTTCTTTATACTAGTAACATGTGTGGTATTTTTTCATTACTAAATAATGATACCACATTTACGACACAATACATCGAGGCACAATTTCAAAAAGGTTCCGCAAGAGGACCCGATAAATCATCTATTTCATCGGTTAGTGTAAAAACGATTTTTGGATTTCATCGTCTTGCCATAAACGGTCTTGATGAAGAATCAAATCAACCGATTCGCCATCATGATATAACTTTAATTTGCAACGGGGAAATATATAATTATCGCGAACTATATCGACATATGGAGATAGAACCCAATACGAATTCCGATTGCGAAGTGATTTTGCATTTGTACGAGAAATACGGAATCGATCAGACTCTCCAGATGCTTGATGGCGTTTTTTCGTTTATATTATTGGACAATCGTCTTGGATTTTTATCATCTAAATTGTATGTCGCAAGAGATCCTTATGGAGTAAGGCCCCTTTTTTGGATACATCGAAATAGCAAAAAAACGCGCGCTTTGATAGAATCCGTTTTTGACGTAGAAGAAAGTGACATCATTGCGTTTGCATCCGAAGTAAAAGTGTTATCCGACATTTATCATGATTTACAAAACACCCCTCAAAAAAATCCCGAAAAATATAAGATAGATCCCTTCCCGCCGGGCACTTATATGGAATTCGATATGCCATGGAAAGTGTCAACCTCATGGTCTTTAGTAAAAACCGTAAAATATCATTCGACGGGATTTGGCTCATTGATATCAAAATATCAATCTGTCGAAGACGAAGAATTGGCGGTGATAAAGGGGATTCAAGATCATTTTCGATCGGCCGTGTTTAAACGGTGTTCTACGACGGATCGGAAGATTGCCTGTTTGCTATCGGGAGGTCTAGACAGTAGTCTAGTTACGGCATTGGTTTCCGAATACCAGCGTATAAATAATCTGCCACCCGTAGAAACCTATTCTATTGGTCTCGAAGGATCCGAGGATTTGAAATACGCACGCCAAGTGGCGGATTATTTGGGAACTATACATACGGAAATAATTGTATCTGAACAAAATTTTATAGATGCAGTGCCAGACGTAATCAAATCAATTGAAAGTTATGATACGACAACTGTTCGTGCGAGCATTGGAAACTGGCTTCTAGGCAAATATATTGCCGCGAATAGTGAGGCCAAAGTTATTTTCAACGGAGACGGATCTGACGAATTATGCGGTGGATATTTATACATGCACGCATGTCCCAATGCCGTCGAATTTGATAAAGAAAGTCGCAGATTGCTCCAAGACCTCCATTATTTTGATGTTTTGCGATCGGATCGGTCTATTTCGAGTCATGGTCTAGAACCGAGAACTCCATTTTTAGATAGAGGCTGGGTGCAATATTATTTATCCATCTCGCCAGCAATGAGATGTCATATAAATCATGGGAAAAAGAAAAAATATTTGTTGCGTCTGGCCTTTTCGACTGACCATTTTACCAACGGTTTGGGAAAGGACCTATTACCGACTGATATTTTATGGCGAAAAAAGGAGGCGTTTAGTGATGGGGTGACCGGAATAACACGGTCTCTCTTTCAAATTCTACAAGAATATGCCGAAAATACCGAATCCGAGAGATATCGGATGGATTTTTCGCACAATCCACCGACTACGGCCGAACAGAGATGGTATCGATATATATTTGAATTGGATTATTATGGATTGGGGCATTTGATTCCTTATTTTTGGATGCCGAAATATGTAGAGGCGAAAGACGCGAGCGCGAGAACGCTTTCTATATATTAAAGGGTGTAAATTGTTCGGATTGTTCACCGATGAACATTTAAAATGGGACAAACCTCCTACGGAGGTTTGCCTTTTAATTGATTTATCGGTAACGTTGCCCTTGAA
>VFLE01000212.1 GCA_009885205.1 Candidatus Shapirobacteria bacterium
AAGGAGGGGTTTTAGGGGAACCTTGGTTCCCCTAATCCATTCCTCCGGAAAAAGTTCGACGATCAAAACTTCTAACATCCAGACTTCCGGAATAAAAACCGGATTTCTCGAACCATATGCGCCTAAAAATGCCCCCCACCAACTAAACGATGAATTGGCGCATATAGCCCCCCCTTTACACATTGACATAAAAGCGAGTGTATACATTTCGTCGCGGCTATCAATAACCGAATAAATTGGTCCTTCGGTAAATAAAGGTTGGGCTTTCACCCATTCAATATCATCAGAAAAGACGAAAATCTTTTGCACATCCGCATTTTTTTCTACAAGCTCGATACTTGCATTTTCATAATACGAAATTGGTACAATCGGGAAACGATCCGGAAATTTTAGAAAATCGCCACGGCGAATATGCAAAAAAGCACATCGATTAAAATCAAAACCCGATTCAATATAATCCTCATGAATTTTGTCTATATTTGATTGTAATCCGCGCATATAAATATCGCGAATTTCCGATTCGTACATTTTCAAAGGTGGATAATATTGAAAATATTGATTGAAAATAACGGGTATCGTAACGTGATCCGTGCTATATGCTTCCGTGGATATCATAAATTGGTAAATAAAATTATGTATATAATTCATTCCTGCGGGAAACATATTATTGACCACATCCTCGTATTCTTCAGGTTCTATATGGTTCCCCATATATTTAAAAATAGTATCGAAATAATTGACCACATCGCCTTGGTGGTTATTATGTTCCGTTTTTTTTGTATAAAGCGGACAATTAAATCGTCTTGAAGCCGCATATCCCGCGGCAAACTGAAAAAGTTTATTCCCGATGCCGCCACAAAATTGTACAATTATTCCGGGAGGATATTTTTTGGAGGATTCGATCTCGGTCATTCCTATTACTATTATTTAGTATATTTTCTTATACTCTTTCGTATAAAATTTGTTTTTTTATCTACTATCAATATATAAAATGATGAGCCCATCGAGTAACCCTTCTACAGTAGATCAATTAACGACAGGGGAGCAAACCGCCGGAACTGCATTTTTGATTTTTATTGTGCTTTGGATGTTTTTTGGATTCGTCGCTTTTATTTATTCTCTTTTCTGTTTTTCCCGCAACGGAACTACTTTAGAGAAATTCATTGGTCTTTTGATTGCGTTTT
This sequence comes from Candidatus Shapirobacteria bacterium, assembly GCA_009885205.1. Lineage (GTDB taxonomy): Bacteria > Patescibacteriota > Microgenomatia > UBA12405 > UBA12405 > UBA12158. The sequence goes on from VFLE01000212.1 coordinate 1,185, forward strand.
TCACGGGCCCCTTCTACTTTTTGTATTTGCGATTTAATGTGAATTATTGCAAATAAATTAAGGGAACCAAGGTTCCCTTAAGATCCCTCCTTTTCAAGGGTTAAGGGAACCAAGGTTCCCTTAAGATCCCTCCTTTTCAAGGGTTA
>VFLE01000210.1 GCA_009885205.1 Candidatus Shapirobacteria bacterium
AAAAAACAAAAGAAGAAATAGAAAAGATGATAACGCATCTTGGACTAAAAGACGGAAAATATGACGCCATTTATATTCGACGCGGAGATAAACTTGCATCGGAAGGAACGTTTAAGGAAACGGCGCAGTATATTGACGTTTTATTAAAAAAAAGTCCGGAATGTGATACTGTTTTTTTGCAAACAGACGATTATCAATGCTTTTTAGATCTGGAAAAATATATTCAAGATAACCAATTGAAAATACGCGCGGTAACTACATGTAATCAAAATGTAAGAGGTTCAGTTACGCATGGCTATTATAAAGATATTTTAAAAAATGTTTTGTCAGAAAATAAGAGAAATAGTGAATATATAAAAAACATTATGCCAATTATGAATGAGACAAAAGCGGTCGAAAATATGGATAGCGATGAAATTTATAATCATACAATTGAATTATTGACTGGTCTGGATATATGTCGCAGGTCGAATGCATGTGTAACAGATTATCAATCAAATGTGGGGCGGTTTATAAAATTGGCTCATGAAAATGGCGATCGGGTATTTGATGTTTCTAATCCGGACAATGATATAGATTATTTGAATCACGAATGTCCGGCTTATCATTTCTAAATTAGGGATTTATCTTAAACTAAGATTTATCTTACACCATTTCACATTTCAAACGCCGACTTTAAGGTCGGCGTCTTTTAATGTGATTTGGCAACTGTTACTTTATAACCGATAAATTGCCTTTTATCAACCAAGAAATCGGCAATGGCGATTTCTGGTTACATAAATCGGCAATTGAAAGGTTAAAAGGTGTAAAAAGGAAGGGGTCTTAGGGGAAACCTAAGGTTTCCCCTAAAAGGATATAAATCGAATTTATCTATATTTTGAATATACGTAAATCCAAAATGAATCAACTCCCTATACATGAAAATATAAAGAAAAAACTACAATATTTTTACGAAACGCAAAAAATACCCCATCTTATTTTCCACGGATCACCTGGTAGTGGAAAACGAACGCTTGTCTATGATTTTTTGAACAAAATTTATGGACAAGATAAACACAAACTTAAAACCAATGTTATGTTTGTAAATTGTGCGCACGGAAAGGGTATCAAGTTTGTTCGCGATGAATTGAAATTTTTCGCAAAAACAAATATCCAAGGCGTTCAAAATGCGGCGGGTGTTATGTTTAAAACGATCGTTTTATTTAACGCGGATAGTTTGACTATCGATGCCCAGTCCGCACTACGTAGATGCATTGAGTTGTTTAGTTATAATACGCGATTTTTTATTGTAGTGGAAAACAAACATAAATTATTGAATCCCATTTTGTCAAGATTTTGCGAAATTTATGTTCCCGAGTATTTAGATCCTGCATCGGGGAATATAAAAAACTTGCACCAATATCATTTGTCCAAAATATATGGATCTCCAATTGATCATGGAGAATGGTTCAACAGACATGCATCAAGAATAGAAGAAATGACCGATGTAGAATTAATCCATATTGCATCGGAATCATACGAAAATGGTATTTCCTGCTTGGATTTAGTGAAATGGATACAACATTCGGATATGGACGAATTGAAAAAGTCGGAAGTTTCTATGCAATTTCATAAGATTAAATCCGAATATCGATGTGAGAAGCTGCTTTTTTTATACATATGTTACTTGTTAAGGGTTTAAGGGAACCAAGATTCCCTTAAGATCCCTCCTTTTCAAGGGTTAAGGGAACCAATATCAATGCATAATAAGTGTTTAAAACG
>VFLE01000046.1 GCA_009885205.1 Candidatus Shapirobacteria bacterium
TGGTGAAAAAATCACTGTTGAGAAACTAGCGAGATATCTTGGTTGTTCTTCGAGAACAGTTTACAGAAACATGAGTAACGAACTTAAAAAAGAAAAAGAACTTTTAAATCAAACATTATGAGTACAACATTTGGAATACCTCAACGTATGATAGACATCGATAAGATATGTGATGAAGACGGAGAATTATTAGATTATATAAATCATGACTTTTTCGAAAGAATATGGTTTAGGTCACATTACGGACGATGGTTAAATCCTTTAGCATCTAGACTACCTGATGATACTAGAGTATTTCCATTAGATAATTCAGCACAAGGAATATATACTATTGGAGATATAAAAGAATTCATGGATAGAATAGATAAAGAAAAATCAAATGAAAAAGTATAATATAGACAATTATTTAAGATACAAAGACGATGTAAAAAAGTCTATATTAAGAATACAACCTAAACAATTAAAAGATTATACTAGAGATGAATTAATAATAATGTTTTTACCATTAGTAGAGAATATAGCTAGAAAATTTTCAACAGCAGACCAAGCTTCAGGAATAATGGATATAACAGATTTATTACAAGAAGGAAGCATAGCTTTAATCTTAGCAATAGACAATATAGAATGGGATAAAATAAATGAATCTGAAGACGAACAAAACACATTAAGATCGTTTCTGTCTAAACGAATAAAAGGTTCAATTAGACGTTCAATAAACATTAATAGAGGCAGTATACGTATTCCAGAATACAAATTAAATGAAATACGTAATAATCCAGATGATAAAAAAATGGTTGAAATGTTCTTTAATAGTATATTTGAAAGCGTGGATATTTATTATAATAATGATGACAGTGACAGTGTAAGTTCTGAACATTCTGTGTTTCAGTATGAAGATAAATCTAAAGAATACAATATAGATTTATTAAATATTTATTTATTTAGTTTATTTAATAAATATTTAACTAAAATTGAATCTGAAGTTTTAAGACTAAGTTATGGTCTTGATTGTGATAGATATTCTGGAGTATTAATAGCAGAAATGCTAAATTTTAAAGGTCCTAGTGCTTATGTAAGAATATCTGAGTTAAAAAAATCAGCAATAAGTAAATTAATAGCGAATGTAGAATCTTCGCAAGTGCTTGATTATATGTAAAATGTAAACAAAAGATGTAATTATAATGTTATAGAGTATAAACAATTAAATTAAATTATATGGAAGATTTTGTTATGCACACAATGGCGCCTCTTTTTATTGGAATAATAATGGTTGGCGTTACAGTATTAATGGTTGGTATGGTTGTACATTTTATTAGAGAATTTTTAAATTAATTAAATTAAATATATGGAAAATCAAAAGTTGCCTTTGTCTATTAAGTTGTCTAGAATTCAAATAGAGTTCAAGTCAAATAAAAGTAGATACAATTCGTTCGGTAAATACAATTTTAGATCCGCTGAGGATATACTAGAAGGTTTAAAACCTTTTAATGAAAAATATGGTGTGTATTTTACAATAAACGAGGATTATATTTATTCTCACGATTTACCTGTGATAATAAGTAAAGCTGCTATACACGATGTTGAAAGCGACAATGTTATCGAAGTAAAAGCAATTGTTGGTGTAGACTTAGTTCAAAAAGGTATGCAGACGCCACAGGCATTTGGTTCTGCTTCTAGTTACGGTAAAAAATATGCTCTTGGTAATTTATTACTTATTGATGATACTCAAGATGCTGACGCTTCAAATACACATGGTAAAACAGATCCTGTTAAACCAAGAGTAAAACTAGGTGTTTCAGATTTAGCATTTGAAAAAGCTAAAACATTCATAGAAACAGGCGGTTCTATTGAAAGTATTAAAGGTAAATACGATTTAACTAAGGAAGCAGAAGTAATTTTATATAATTTATAGTATGAAGAAAGAATTAATATTAGAAAGACTTAAAAATGATGAAGACTATTATGGTCTTTTTGGTCAACAGTACCTTAGCAATTCAAATGTTGGTACATTATTAACAAATCCATTAGCATTAAGAGATACTCAACAGTCGAATATAAACTTCTTGATTGGTGGTTATTTTCATACGGCTATATTAGAACCAGATAAACTTAAAAAGTATCGAATAGTTGAAGCATCGACTAGAAATACAAACATATATAAGGAAATGTCTGGTGGAGAAATGTGTCTGTTAAAACACGAAGTAGATCAGTTAGAGTTAATGATAGACAAAGTACTATCTAATGAAGTATGTAAAGGTTTAATCAGAGCAGATAACAATGACTATGAGGTTCCTGGTATTGCAGAAATTGCAGGTTTAATGTGGAAAGGTAAAGCAGATATACTTAATCATTCTGAAAAATTAATTGTAGATTTAAAAACTACATCTAATCTAGCAGACTTTAGATATTCTGCTAAAAAATATAATTACGATAGTCAAGCATATATATATAAGCAATTATTTGGCTACGATATGGTTTTTATGGCCATAGACAAAATAACAAATCAAATAGGTATATATGACTGTTCTGATAAATTCTTAGAAACAGGCAAAGAAAAAGTTGAGAAAGCTGTTGAAGCATATAACTTGTTTTACAACAATCCAGACTTTATTCCTGAAAATTATTTTATTAACTTAACTTTATAATTATGAACAATGAACAATTTGAAGTTACACTTCCGCATGAAGGTAACAATGAACAACTTAAAGTTACACTTCCCTATGAAGGTAACAATGAACAATTCGAAGTTATACTTCCGTATGAAGGTAACATAGATGATGCTATTAAATCAGCAGAAGAATATTCTCTTAAACTAAAAAACATAAAAAGAGACGGTATTGATGTAGATAATATTGATATAATTACTGGAATAACAGTTGCTACATTTGTTGGTTCAAAAAATAAAATACTAGAATTATTAGAAGAATTTGGTGGAGAACAAAATGCATTAGATACAATGGATGAACCTTATGGTAGAATAAGTAAATTAGTAATCAATTAAATAAATAAATAAATAAATATGGCTTCAATTATCAATGCAAGTATCAACTTAAATGAAATTCCAAAAGACAAGATTATCAGTGGTGCTAAAGGTAAATATCTACCTATTACAATAGTACTTAACGATGACTTTGATAAATTTGGAAACCAAGGTCCTATTACTGTTGGACAAAGTAAAGAAGAACGAGAGTCTAAAGCTCCTAAGGTTTATCTAGGTAATGTTAAAGTACTTTGGACTAATGGAGAAAATGTAAATGTAGCTCCTAAAGACGGTCAACAACAAAGCGCAGCACCTAAAAAGGCAACACCTAAAGAAGTGTTTGACGATTTACCGTTTTAATATATACCAATGCTCGCTGTTAGGCTCGACATATTTTAAAAAGGGTTTATATTAAGGTCGGCAAACCAGAAACCCTGCTCTTGTAAAAGCTCCGTAACTGATAACTCGGTAAGCTACAAGAAAGACCAAGGTTGGTATAATGTACCTATAGCGCTTCCCGTAAGATCAGCCTTTAGGTCTTTTGTTAGTTAGTTAAACCCCATTTATTGGGGTTTTTCTATCTATAATTAGTAACAATTAAATTTAATAGATGCAAGTAAATAACACGGAGATTAATGGTTTCTTAATCGATACTTTTAATCAATATGGTCTTGAAGAAGGAAAATCGCAGGGTATATGCCCGTTGTGTTCTTCTGATAGAAAACCTAAGAATGAGAAAGCTAAGTGCTCTTCTTATGATTGGCAAAAAGGATTAGGTACTTGTCATAACTGTAATAAGTCGTTTCAACTACATACTTATCAGCGCAAAGGCGCATCTGAAAAGATATATGTTAGACCAGAAGTTAGTGCTATACACACTAACAGTTCTAAGGTTGTTGAATGGTTTAAAGGTAGAGGTATTTCTGAACAAACGCTTACTGAATTAAGAATAAGCGAAGGTCCAGAATTTATGCCTCAGACAGGAAAAACTGAGAATGTAATAAAGTTTAATTACTTTATGGGTGATCAATTAATTAATATAAAATACCGTGATGGCAGAAAGAATTTTAAACTATTTAAAGGTGCCGAAAAAGTTTTTTATAATATTAATAGTATTGTGGGTTTCGAGTATTGTGTTATCGTTGAGGGAGAAATGGATGTGCTCGCGTTGCACGAAGCTGGTATTACTAATGTTGTATCAGTTCCAAATGGCGCAACATTAAACAGTAATAATCTAGACTATTTAGATAGTTGTATTGATTACTTTGAAGACAAAGAAAAGATTATATTAGCAGTTGATTCTGATGCTGCTGGACAAGCATTACAGTCTGAACTTATACGTAGATTGGGTTCTGAAGTATGTTATCTAGCATCGTTTGAAGATTGTAAAGACGCAAATGAATATTTATTAAAATATGGAAAAGAAGCACTATCAAAAAGAATATCAAAAGCTAAACCTGTTCCGCTGGAAAATGTTAAAACTTTTAGAGACATCGAAGATGATGTTACAGATTTTGTGCGAAACGGTTTCAAACCAGGTTTTCAGATTGGTTTGGATAATTTTGATAGTATTTTCTCTACTTATACGGGTCAGTTTATTACTGTTACTGGTATTCCTAGTAGTGGTAAGTCTGATTTCGTTGATCAAATGGTTGTAGGTTATAATGGTAACTATGGTTGGAAAACAGCATTTGCTTCGCCAGAGAATCAACCTACATATTTACATGCTCATAAATTAATGCGTAAAACTTGGGGCGATATGCCATCAGCAGAAGATATACACGGAGAAAAGTGGAATCAAATAGCAACGCATGTTAATAGTAGTTATTTCTTTATAGATATGGAACGTTATACGTTAGAATCTGTTCTTAGAAAAGGTGCTGAACTAGTTAAACGTAAAGGTATTAAATGCCTTGTTATAGATCCATTTAATAAGGTTAGAGCAACAGATGCTTCTGGAGATGTTAATGTATATACATTGGAATATCTACAACAGATAGAAGTCTTTGCTAAAAAGTATGATGTATTAGTTATTGTAGTTGCTCATCCAACTAAAATGTATAAAGACAGAGATGGTAAAATAGAAGAACCAACTATGTATAATATAAAAGGTGGTGGTGAATGGTACGATGCTTCTTATCACGGATTACTTGTACATAGAAACTACGAGGAAAAAACAGTTAAAGTAAAGGTATTAAAAGTTAAGTTTCAAAACCTCGGTGAGAACGGAGCAGAAAGTCATTTCAAATGGGAACCTAAATCTGGTTGTTTTATACCTCATGAACCAGTCGATGCTAGTGGAGATAAATTACCATGGGAAAGTTAAATGGCAATTAAGAAAGGTATTGACATGGGAGATTATCTTCCATCTAATAAAGAAAGAAAAGCTTATATATGGTGTATTAATAATGGTATTTATATATCACCACAAGCTAAATCTTTAATAGAATGGTTTATATGTATTGAGATGAATAATAAGATTAATACAAGTCCAGACGCATACAAGAAAGTAGAAATATGGAAACAAATATTCAAATATTATACATACTATTATGAAAAATATAAAAAGTAGTTTCGAAACTGCAGATGAAGCTTATTCTTATTTATTAGATAAAATAATATTAGAAGGAGTAGAATTTGATAATACAAAAGCTTTATTCAATGTAGGTTTTTATATAGAAAATCCAACAGATAATTATATAAAAGATGTTAATAGAAAATGGAATCCAACATACGCAATGAGAGAATGGTTATGGTATCTATCTGGTGATCCTAGTGCTTTAGAAATATCTAGATATGCTCCAATATGGAAAAATATGATGGATGAGAATGGCAATGTTAGATCTAACTACGGTTGGCAATGGAAACGTAACGATCAAATAGGTAAAGTGATTAAAATGTTACAAGATAATCCTAATACTAGAAAAGCAACAATATCTATATATGATGGAAAAGAAATAGGTGCGTATTCTAAGGATACTCCGTGTACTTATGCTATACAGTTTACAATATTAGACAATAAACTGAATATGGCTGTTTTAATGCGTTCTAATGACTTATGGTACGGTTTTTGTAATGATCAATTTTGTTTTTCAAACTTACAAATAGATATTGCTAAAATTTTAGGTATTGAAATTGGTACTTATTATCATTTTGCTCATAATTTACATTTATACAACGATAAATTATGATACCAAAAGAAAAAGCAATAGAATTAGTAGAAAAATATTTTTATTTATTTTCAGTAGAATTAGAAAACACAATTGCTGATTACGAAGCTAAAGAATGTGCATTAATAGTAGTTGATGTATTAACTAAAGAAACAGGAGCTAAGTATTGGTATGACGTTAAAAAAGAATTAGAAAATTTATGAAATATTATCTATACCATATATATGGTAAAAAAATAGGAGTCACGTGTGATATTAAAGATAGGTTAACTAGACAACAAGGTTATGGTTATAAAGAATATGAAGTATTAGATTCTAGTGATGATATAGATTATATATCAAATAAAGAAATAGAACTTCAAAAAATACATGGATACAGAGTTGATAGGCAATCTTACAAAGAATTAGTAACTAAATATAAATTAAATAAAATGGTATTAAACGTAACAGAACAAACAACTACATTTCCTTTTCCTTTGAACAAGTTAAAAGGTAACTTGATGGACACTTTAGGTGTTAAAATGGATAATTCTTTTGGCAAATATGTTTTAACTGCAGATCTATGCAACTGGATAGTTAAAAATGCTAAAACATCTATGTATAACCCAGCGCGTTCATTTATCTACAATAAAGCAATGGATGAGTATTGTAAGTCATTAGGTAAAAAGTCTATGGCAATGGAACATAAGAATCAACCTGAAGAAGTTGAAGTTGAAGTTCCTAATGTATATGACTTGATTAGAAAATGGGCTGATGATCGTGGTATCTATAGAAATGGTGATACTAAAACTCAGTTTGTAAAACTAATGGAAGAAGCTGGTGAATTAAGTAGATCTATTCTTAAAAACGATAGAGATGAATTCATCGATGCAATTGGCGATATGATGGTTGTATTAACCAATTTAGCTGCGTTAGAGGGATTAAAAGTTGAAGACTGTGTTGTATCAGCTTACGATGTAATTAAATCAAGACAAGGCAAAATGGTAAATAACACTTTTGTAAAAGAAAATAATAACGAAATAATAGCAACATTATAGTATGAAAGAAAAAAGTATTGTTTTTAGAGATCCTATCGTAGAAAGAGTTGTAGAAAAGTTTGTATCTAGGTCAGATGTTGGTTTTAAGAAATACGGTCATACTTTACATGATGAACGTACTAAAAAAATGAAAGGTCTTGCTAAGTACTTAAACGATGTACAAGAAGAATTAATGGATGCGGTGCTATACATACAAGCATGTAGAGAAGAAATTCAAGACTTAACTGAAGAAGCGTTGATTAAAGATTTTGAAGATGCCGATTACTCAGCTTTTGATGATTTAGAAGCATTAGAAAATATATCAAACAGCTCTATTGGTGATATTAAAGTTAACTACGAATTGGTTGACGTTAAGAAAGAAAAATACGGTCATCGTAACTAATGAAAAGGATAAGTAGAAAAAAAGGACCAGTTGTTTCGAAGAAGGTGATATATGATGGTATCACCTTCGCTTCTGGTTTAGAAAAGTATATGTACAAAGCTTTAAAGGAAGCAGGTATATATACAGAATATGAAAAACATACTTACGAGTTGTTACCTTCTTTTAATTTTAATAATGAGTGCATAGAAAGACAATCTAATGGTAAAGGTGATTTTATAAATAGAGGAAATAAAAAAGTATTAAATTTAAAATACACTCCTGATTTTGTAGGTCATGAATTTATAATAGAAACTAAAGGTAGAGCTAATGATTCTTTTCCTTTACGTTGGAAGATGTTTAAATACTATATGTCATTAATTGGTGACAAAAGAATGTTATACAAACCTCAATCGCAGAAAGACTGTGATGAGACAATTAGATTAATACTAAAACAAAGACAAGATGACATTAAACAATGATGAAAAAGGTTGGGAATTAGCTATTGGTACGTATCCAGGTATTTTATTTGGAATTAGAACCTATCAAGAAGAAACATTTGATACTCATGTATTGTATTTACCATTCGTAAACGTAATATTTACTATAGACAAATGATATATGTAGAAGATGATTTCTTAGATATTAATCTAATTAATGAATTAAATAATGATGAAAGTGATTTCCAGGAAGTAAAAGCTCCTGGAAAATTTTTTTGGGTAAAAATACCTTCTAATGATTTTGTAGAATTAGTTTGTAATAAGATTTCTAAAATAGAAAATGCAACTATAAAACCAATATTAGGTTTCTTTAGAGAAGCTAAAGAAGGTCAAGACAATGATTGGAGAATACATAACGACTCTATAATAGAAGGTCAACAACCTGACAGAGCTATAGTATTGTATATTTCAGAAAATAATTATTGTGATTTAAACGGCACAGCTTTTTGGGAACATTGGAAACATGGAGAAACATTTGAAGATATTGAACCTGAAGAATATAATAGACTATTAATAGAAGATTCTAATGATAGAGATAAATGGATATTAAAGTCTGTAGTAGGACATAAACAAAACAGAGTAGTATCTTATCCATGTAATTACTTTCATAGTAAATATCCTAATGAATTTCTAAATAGTAGAAAAGTATTTGTAATGTTTTATAAAGTAGAGAAAATATGAGAATATGGCATATAAGTGATACGCATAGTTATCACAATTTACTAGATGTACCTAAAGATATAGATATGGTAATACATTCTGGCGATTGTAGTAATCCTAGAGATCCGTATAATAATGAACCTGAGGTTAGGGAATTTATTCATTGGTATAAGTCTTTACCTATTAAGTATAAAATATACGTAGCTGGTAATCATGACTCTAGTATTGAAAAGAAATTAGTTACTAAAAAAGATTTTGAAGACTATAATATTATATATCTTGAAGATGATTTTATACATATAGACAAATGGAAAATTCACGGTAGTCCAATGACACCTAGTTTTTCTAATTGGTCGTTCATGAAGAGTAGAGATAAACTAGATAAGCACTGGACGCGAAGTATAGATGATGATGTTGATATATTAATCACACACGGTCCACCTAAAGGCATATTAGATGTTTCTGAAGATAGGAATCATAATTTGGAAAACTGTGGATGTAATGCTCTTAAAAGACATGTTATAACTAGAATAAAACCTAAGTTAATGTTATTTGGTCACATACATAATAATAAAGAAATTATAAATGCTGGAACAATGAAGTTATCTATATGTGATACCATATTTAGTAATGGCTCTGTAGTAACAGATGGAAGGTTTGGAAAATTAAGTAGTAATGGTAATATAATAAATTTATGAAAGAAAAAATAGAAAAATATAATAGAAAAGCAATATTTTCTACATTAAAAGATTATGAATTTACATGTAAAGAACATAGTTATATAGAAGTAACTGAATGGAATAATGGCGAAGGATTTGATGTAAATGTTTGTAATTATACAGATAAAACAATAGCACTTACTCACGGAGAGTTTAAATTAATTAAAAAACTTATTAAAAAATTAGAAGAATGAGCGATTTTGTAGAAAGAATGCACGAAGAATTAAAACAATTAAAAGAAAAAAAGGATAAGTTAAACGACTTTATTGATAATAATTTAAAATTCAAAGAATTAAGTAATATTCAAAGAATTTTATTAATAAATCAATTTAATGCGATGGACTTGTATTACTTTGCTTTAGAATCAAGAATAGAATATATCAACGATTAAATAAAAAATATGAAAGAACAAAGTTTAGTTGAAATGAAAAATAAAGTTGAAGCACTTATTAGAGTGCTTCAAAATGTTATGGATGAACAACAGCATTTAACTGTATTAGCAGCTGGAACATTAGAAACAATTAAATTAATGCCTGGTTATGACGATGCTATTAAAGCAATGACTGAAAAAGCTAGTAAGGAATTAGAAGAAAGTAAACCAAAACCGGTTTTAAATACTTAAAAGTGCTATACACACTAAATAAAGAAAGGGGATTCACTTAATTGTGATCCCCTTTTATTATATAGAAACTTTGAGTATGTTGCTCATTTTATATTGTTTCTATTACTTTAAACCTGGTGATTTTAAACCACCACCTGAAAGACCTGGAGATTTTAAACTACTACCTCTAGTCGCAGATCCTGAATCTTCTTCTTTATCTTTTATACCTAAATTCTGCTTACTATATCCAAAAATCATAGCTATTCTCTGCCAATCTTCATTTTGAGAATCAAGTGCACCAGCTATATTTTGTATTTTTTGATAAATTCTATCTACAGGTATGTTTGTACTTACTGATATAAAAGAAGAAGAAGCTTCTACTATAGATTTAGTAGGTATAACTTTATCTCCTTCTGGATTGAATTCTTTATTATATTCTAATGCTTTTATACCTTTAAGAATCTGTCTAAACTTAATACCAACCATTGGTGATATATTAAGTAATTCAAGAACTGGTGCATAAACTCCTTCTGGTGTTCCAGTAGTATCGTACCATTTTATTAATGCATTTTTAACAACTGAAAGAGCAACGTAGTTCATGCCCATACCTTTTAGAATATTGTCAGCAATTCCATTTACCGTTCTAGTAATTCTTTGTTTACTATCTTTTTCTTTCTTTTCTTCATCATCGTCATCATCACCCCACATTATAGCAAATACTAAGTTTTGTAAAGCATTAAACATAATATTCTGCAAAGCGCCGTAATACACGATTTTACCTACATTGTTAGCAAGACTTCCCCTGCCTTTAACAATATCTATTGCAGCTTTTTTCATAATTCTGGAATACTGAAAAGGTGTATTCATAAATGATAAAAGAATTCTACCTGTTGTACTTGCTTGATTAGCAGATATTTTAGATACGTCAGCAGATTGTTGGGATTTTTCAGATGTTTGATAGAAATCACTCATCGTCTTTTTCTCAGCTTGTTCGTCTGTATAACCTTGTTTTTTATATGTGTTTAATCTATTTCTATAAAAACTAGAACCACCAAAAGCAATAGCAACAGCATCGAATACTCTAGTAGCTATAAAACCGTTTGTTGAAATCCAATTTACAATACGTCTATATTTATTAATAGAATCATCTCCTTTTTGACTATCCATTAACTGAGCTATTTCAGACTCAGCAACATCATTCATAAGACCTGATCTTCTGTCTTTTAGATAAGGAGAATTCCAAAGATACTTTACATCTTGCCAGAATTGTTTTTGATTAGCAAAAGCTAGTGCAACTTGTGCAATATTATTGTCAGATGTGTTGATAAAATTGACAGCACTTAAAAGTTGTAATACTGCAGATCTAGTATTAAGGAACATTACATTTGCTGTAGATTTATTTAACCAGTTTAATAACTTACTGTTAGCACCTGGGTTTCTATTAGTACCACTTTTTAATCTACCTAGCATGTTTTTCAATGCTTTTACATATTCACCTCCATATACTGCTTCAATTTTGCTTAAGTTTTCTTTAGAGAAAATCTTATCAGCTCTATTCTGCCAGTCTTGTAGATACTTAGCTCTATTCACCTTAGATATTATATCATTCATGTCACCTAAGATACTACCAAAACTCCAATTGCTTTCTGGTTCAACATATCCATTAGCTTGTTTAGAAAGTAAACTAACAGAATTAGCAAAATCTTTTAATTTAGGATTTGTCCTAACAATATCTGTTAAATTAAATTTATCTTTATTATTTATACCAGGTATTTTATATCTTGCTTTATCCCATAAATAAACCCTAACAGCTTGATCGTATGTGTAACCTTCATAGCTAGTTTGTTGTGATAATAGTTTTATTATACCTTTATGTTGTTTAGTTATAACGTCTTTCCAATCACCATACATTTTCTGTCTAGCAACCATAAGTGTTGTCATAGCTTCACTATACGGTTTAATTAAGTTTTCGTTAAAGAATTCAAGTTGTGCTTCTCCCATTGCACCTTTTCCAGATGCCAATTTATACAACAAACCTTCAAAATCTTCATCACCTGGAGGAAGATATGCAAAATCTAATTTCTTTCCTTTACCAATGTTCTTTGCTGTTTCTTCTGAGAAAATTTCAGCCTTTGGAATCCCTTTGTTCTCTTCTATGATTTCATTCATAGTAAGTTCTAAATTAGAATTTCTAAAAGCTATTTGTTTTATCTTTTTAGAATTAGCATCTAAAGCGTCTAAGACTTGTTTCGTTAATGGACCATCAGCATTTTTCTTAACATGAAAATCAAAACTATTATAACCCTCAGCCATTTTATTTATTATAAAAGTAGCTATTGCTTTATCTGTAGATGTAGACATTCTAGGAACCTTAAAAGGAACTGTGTCTGCTTGAAACAAATCAGACATTTCTTGTCTAACCTTTTTTATTTCAATAGGATCAGTCTGCTTTTTTAATTTAGCAGTTAACTTATCCATTTCTGTGTTTTTTGCAAGTTTTGATAATTTACCATTCATTATTGCTTTATCTATGTCTCTAGCAATAACAGATTGTTGTGTCAGATTTAAACCACTTAACAAAGGACTTATTACCGCGTTAGCAGTCTCTGCTAAACTATATTTAATAGCAGAATCATTTTCTTTGTTTGATTTTATAACTGTTGTTTTATAGTAATATCCACCACCAGCAGCTTCATTGTCTTCATCAAATATACCTACTCTTACTGATATTTCATTAGAACTAGAACCTATACTACTTTTTAATATACTTTCTTTTAATTCATCGGTTAATTGTTCTTTTATATTTATTTTTAGTTCATCTATAACTGCATCAACTACATTATTATCAGAAAATTGATACATGTTAATAAAATCTATCGCTTTATCTTTTTTAGTAATATAACTATCCGTAAGATCGAGATGTAAAATACCAATACTTTCACCTCCAAACAACTCAACTTCTTTAGGTATTGAATTATTGTGTTCTCCAATAAGCAATCTTAAATCATTTATTTTTTTTGGTAAATATATCATACTTGCTAAACCATAAAGATAAATTTGTTGGGTGTTAATAGCACTTGAAATGTCTATCATAGATTTTTCTTGATCATCAAAAGTAGTTACTAAACTTAATATACCATTATGAAAATTTATAGGGTCCATAGATAACCAAAAAGTATCAAACTCATCTATATCTGAATTACGATCTATACTTGCATCAATGCTTAAATCATAGTAAATATGATCTGAAAGAGTAAGAAAAGCACGACCCTCCATCATTTTACCTTGTATATCTAATTTATTTCCTTTCGTTAGATTAGGAGCGTCAAAACCGTATGCATTTACAAATGCAACAAAATCTATTTTTATTAAATTAGGCATGTCATAAGAACCTAATTTTCCATCTTGAAAACCTATTGTTATATATTCTTCGTCCATGTCTAATTTAAACTCGTCTTGACTTATTTCTTCTTGTTCTTTTAATATATCTAATTCGTCCTCTCTATTTATAAAAATTTGAAAATTAGAATCTATAATTTCTCTAATATTTCTTATAGGTTCAAGTAAATCTAACTTTCTTAATTCTCTTTTAATATTTCTTATTTTTTCTTCTAATTCTTGTCTTGAATCTACTTCTAATTCAAATCTAAATAAATTACCTCTATTTAAAGAAGAAACATTTTTAATTAATTTAGTGTTTTTTTCTTTACTGTTATTTTTAAAGTCTACTTCATTTTCATCAGTTAATAATGAATATGCTAAATCCATAGAATCTATATAATCCTGTTTTTCTTTGACATTTGAAAGTTTAAAAACTTCTGATATTAAAGGTATTTCTTCTGCTTTAAAACTTTGTCCTGCTTCTACACCAACAACTTCTCCAACACCAGAATTAAGTCTGTCTTCAAATCTAACTGCTATTGATGGTTTGTAATCATTATCTGATGCTATAAAAAAGTCTCCATTTGTTAAATGTGTAGTAGCATAACCCAAAGATCTTTGACCAGTACACCATAAAGCATTTGAATTTATATTTCTAGAAGCTAGAGAGTTTAATGATAAGATATTTTCTTCTTTATCACTTTTATCAAACTTAAATATTTTTTTATTATCAGAGTCTGAAACTTTTCTATTGTTTTCCCAATCAGAAATATATTTTTCATTTTTTTGCATGTTTAAAAAACCGTAAATAAATGCAGGATTTTTTAATTCAGTATGACTGTAATTCTCAAATACTTTTTTTATTAATTCTTCATCATTATAAGAATCTATAGGTGTCAAAGTTGTGTTATATTGAGATCTTTTAAACGGTTTTCTTTCAACTACTTGATTTATAGGATTAGAAATATATCTATTAGATAATGCATCATTTAAAAACAAATATGCAAAGAAAGGATTTAATTTTAAACCATTAGGTTTTTCATATTTTACAGTGGCATCTTCATTCCATTCTTCTGCACCTGGTTTAATATTATTAATGTAACCTCCATTATGCCATGCGGCAGTTGGTATTTTTTCAAAATTTTCACCTTCTTCATCTATAAAATTAATTTTAAAATCACCTCTGTACCAAACACTTTCTAATAATAACTGAATAGATTCATATTGTAATTCTTGTTTTTTGAAAATATCTTCTTCTCTATAAGTATCATTATTTTTTAAAGCTGTAAAATGATCTATATAATTTTGATCGCCTTCATTTATAGCTTTCTCAAGCATTCTATCTATGTAATCTTCTGTATAATCTTTAATCAAAAAAGGATTAATAGCACCATTGGTATTTCCTATTGGTATATTCATTGAATCTATTAATTCTATTATTCTTCTAACAACTTCCTTTTCAACTTCTTCATAATTTTTAAGAGTATGAAGTTTTAAACTTCCTGGGGTTGTATCTACAGTATCAGAGTATTGCAATACTTTTACATAATAGTTTTTATTAGAAGTAAAATAATTATCTATAATAATTGTATTTGAATCACTAAGTTTATCAGTTGGTCTTTTTACTATATCTTTGTAATTGTTTTCGTATTTTTTATTATAACCTTTATAAACGGCAACACCTGAAATTAAGTCAGATTCTTGATCTAATACTTCAGATAAACTAAATTTAATTGTATCACTAATAACTGGCATAGAATCTACACCATAATAAACATTATTCGCTATTCCTTCTGATAAAGCTTTTTGAGTTTTTAATAGTTGAGTTTTATTCAATAATTTATATTGACCTTGTCTTTTTTCTTCTTCTAAACTGAATTTAACTGAACTACTTTTACCTTTAGCCAAATCATTAAGAACTTGTGTTCTAATAACATCATCTTTAAGACTGTTGTATAGGTTAGGTTTCTCTTGACCTATTTGCTCTATAAAATCAGGATTACGTAGTAATCTTCTCGCTTCTTGAAGAACCATTACGTCTCCAAACAACTCTCTTAATGCTGTTCTTCTATCGAACCAAGCATTAGTTGTTAGTTTTTCGTAATCTAAGAATTTTGAAATTTCTTCTTCAGGATTAACTGAATTGTATTTTCTTATTATTTTCTTTGCATCTTCTTCAGAGTAAAATGATTGAAGGAAAACTGCTCTATTAATATCTGCAACTTTTTGAAATTCTCCTTTTTCATTTCTTTCTTTTAAATACGGAGGTATTTTTTTAGAAGCATAACTAGATTGACCTGTAACTTCATCTACTGGATTATTTATTACATCATATACTAATTTCCAATTATTATACATGAGTGATTCAAGTCCTTCGCCTGTTTCAAATGTGATTCTTTTCATCATCACCATAGATCTATCTGCTAGTAACTTTTTAAAGTTTCTAAATTCTAGTGTTTCTACATTTGGAGATCTTAATATTTCATCTGCAACTTGTCTAGCAACAATCCTAGCTGGTGATTCTTTTTTGATTATAGCTTTAAATACATACTCAACATTTCCAGTAGTTAAATTAAATGCTTTTGTAGGTTTTAAAGACTTGAGTTCTTGTTTCTCTTCAGGAGTTAAAGGTTCTTCTTTATTTTGTAAATCTAAACCTCTCTGTAAGTCTCTTAGATCTTTTTTTAATTCTTCTATTCTAACTGAATCTGTTTCTGTTTTTAATTGTTTATTAACTTCTATACCTTTATCTTTAGCAGAAATTACATAGTCACCACGCTCAGGAACTGTATCTATAATAACTTCATCTCCTTTTTCATCAACAAATCTAAATACAGGATCTTTTAATATATTGGCTAACTTTTCTTGTTCTTCATTAAAATCTTCAGTAGCTTCCATTACATCAACACTATCTCCTAATAAATAATCAAGTTCTTCACCAATGTCTGTAGTGCCTCTTCCTTCTACGAAATCTTCTCCGTCAAAGTCTAAATCAAATTTTTCATCTACTATACCTGCTCTTTTAAGAGCATTTCTCATCTTATTTAAAACCTGAGAGTTTATCCAACCATTTAAACTGTTGTTCTCTTTAACGATGCCTTTTTTACCTTTGTAACCTTCTGCATCTTTAGCGTCTAATATTTCTTTAAACTCTTTAGAGTTTGGATCAAAACCTTTAGAAATTAAATCTTGTTTATATTCTTCTCTTAATTCTAGAAACTCTTTATTAAAATTTCGTATATGAGGTAATAGTTCAGCTTGTGTTTCACGTACAAAATCCTCTTCACGGTCTTTTCTGTCTTTTTTAAAACCAGGTAAACTAAAAAATTTTTCTGACTTAGCTTTACCCCTTATTAAATATTCATACTCCTCAACTATATCCCACAGTAAAGGATCTCTTTGACTGTTCATCTTTTGTGTAAATGTTTCTTTATTATAAGCATTGTCAACATCTCTCTTTATATCATCTGATGATTTTTTCTCTCCTGATCTTCTATCACCACCTAAAGACGGTTTTACTTCACTACTACCAGAGCCTTGAGATACTACAATATTCTCACCAGTTTCTAATCTCAATGCTTCTTTGTCTATAAATGCTTTTGATTGACCCAACGTTCTCATTGCACCTATACCAGGAATACCAAAATTACCAGTTGTAACACTTTTATTATAATCTTTTAGAAAATTGTATACATCTCTACCGGATTTAAACTCTACTTTTCTAAGTCCTAAGTTCTGTAAGACTTGTCTGACTGTGTCTTTTAAACCAGTAAATACATTTTCATTGAACTGAACAGAACCGTTACTAATAGCATCAGAATACAACGTTAAAACCTCTTCCCATGAATTACCCATGAGTTCACTTACTTTTTCGTCATATTGTCTTTTGTACTTTGGATCTTTTTGTAATTTTAAATCTTCGGCAGCAATTTTATCCATGTAAAAATTAGAATACTTATTGATTCTATCTCTAAATGCTTGCGGAAGAACTGTGTTCTCATCAGATACAGTCTTACTTATTTTTATTATTTCTTTATGTAATGCTTTACCTAATAGAATTTGAGATTCTGGACTATTTTTTAAAGTTTCATATATTAAACCATGTAAAAACTCATGTTGTGCAACATCAGTAGTTCCACCTTTAATAGAAACATCTTCGTTTACAAATATAACTTTCTTACCTTTTACTATTTTACTTGTATCTTTACCAGATTGATTCGCATATTTTGTAAGTAATACATCGTCAAGAAAGAATCCTCCTCTTTTAGAATTAGTATCAGCTTCATCTTCTGGCATACCAACTACATCTATTAGATATTGTTTTATTTCAGCACTAGAACCAAAAGTCTGCATTTCTATATCTTTTATTACTTTCTTATCTATAGCTGCTTTAATTAACTTATTTTTAGTCTCTAAATCATCTGCATAGTATAAATCATCAGCAATTTTTTCCTCTTTCTTTATCTTCTCATCTATCGATGGATGAAAAGCTTTGTCTAAAGATTCTTTCTCGTCTTTTAATTTTTGTATTTTATCTAAAGATCTTAAGATAGGCATAGCGGCTTTTGCGGACACACTTTTAGGCATCTTATTGGCATTGTTAGAATATATATCTACATCTGCTTTTAAGTTGTCTACTTCTTCTTTAGTGAAAACTTCTTTTTTGTAAAGATTATCTACTACTTGGTTGAATTCATCTTTATTCTTAGATAAAGTACTCAAAGCTCTTAACTTATCAAGGTCTTCATTCTTTGCCTTAAAATTAGGAATTTTAGCTTTAGCCATTAATCCAGATGATATAAATGAAATCATAGAGGTGTTCATGAAATCATCACCAGATATAGTTTCGTTCATTATCTTCCTACCAGCGTCTTTATTTGTAAGGGCATTTACACCCATTGTTTCACCAGCTTGTTGTATATTTTCTTGAACAACTTCTTTTAATCCATCTTCAACAAATCCTGTAAGTTCTTTAGGTGCATTTTTTATTGCTGAATTAAGATAATTAACAAATCCAGTCTTACCTTGTTTTTTAAATGTTTCTACAGCTTGTTTAACTGTATTTTTTAAAAATAATTTATTAGCGAGATTTGTTTGTGGATTTATTGGAGTAGTTATGGCATATAATATACCCATTCTTTCAGCCGCTACACCTGCTAATTCGTATGCTTCATCGTCATCAACACCAGACGCTTTAAGTTCTCTAAAAGTATCCTCTAACCCAGATGAATACCCCATACCACCTTGAGCAATCATAGTATAACCAAGATCTCTTTTAATAGGTAGTTTTTTCATCATCTTAGATGAATAATTCATAAGTCCAAGAGAAGAACTAGGCAAAGGTCTAGGACCAAGTGCCATGGTTGCTTTACCAGCCATTGCTGCTCTACCAGCACTTGCTACATAACCTAGATTTCCAACTGCTCCTGCTATAACTGATTGAAGTACCATGTCGGCAATAACACCTGTTGTAGTAACAGCAGCTCCTTGCGTACTAAATATATAATCAGATTGTCCAGTCTTTGATTTACTTACTATCTCATCATATTGATTTTTATCTAATAAATCTGTTACTACTATATCATCATCAGCATCATAAACATTTTCTTTTGCATCTACTAAGTAATTAGTACCATTAGATTTAGCAGTTTTTCCAGAAACATAACCAACGCCTCTAGTATTTGGTTTTAATAACATGTTTTCATCTGCTACTAATCTAGAACCTTCCGCTTGTGTATCAAGTCCAAGAACATCCATTGTTGTCGCTGTTGTATTTATTATTCTATCAGCAGACATATTCCACGCATTCTTGGCTATTTTAACCGGCGTATCCCAACTCCAAAAGTCAGTTCCACCAGCTTTAGCCTCTTTATATAGTTTCTTATTCTCTAAATCTAACTCGTCCATCTTTTTTACATAAGTTGGAAAGTTTGTTTTATAGTAATCGTATAAAGCTCTATTGTCAAATAACTCGTTCTTCTTTATCTCTTTTTGTTCTCTTATTCCTTTGTATATTTCTTCATCTTGAGTAAGATCTTGTCTAAGAAAGTCCCTATTGTTCATGTCCTGCATGTATAGATCTAGTGCCTTCTTTTTAGACATCTCTCTAGCAAGGTCAATATCATAACCATGCATTATAGATCTACCAGAACCTTCAAATACTCCTTGTTCTTGTTTCTTTAATATATTCTTCTTCTGTCCGCTTTTATTCAACCAACCATCGAAGTTGTCTAAATTTACACCAGCTTTACTTAAAGCTTTAGTATCATAGTTGTTAGCAATAAAATTAACACTAGGTTCTTCTAGATCTTTTGCCTCTTCTATATTAAGTAAATTACCTTGATCACCTCTCTGTTTCTTCATATTTGAAGAATAGTATAGATACGGGTTTATTAAATCAATATCATTTAACTTTTGTTTTCTTTTTATATCACTTAATTGAATAAGTCTATTATTTTTTACAATAATATCTTTTGGTAAATTATCTTCTTCTTCTTCAAAAGTAGTTGGAGTAGTTTTAAAACCTTCTGATTTAAAACCTTTCATAGATTTAGGAAGAGGTTCTTGTGGTCTAATTGCCTTAGATTCTAGATCTTGACTTCTTTCTATTTTACGACTAGTAATCTTATTTAATCTATCAGTATAGTTTAAAAAAGGTTTTAGTTTTTCTTTTTCAGAAGGCGGAGCGATGAATCCTAATCGTTGTAAGTTTAAATCAGCTTGAGAACGTGCATCCCAAGAACCATCTGTTGATTCTGATACCAAACTCCTTGATTGTGTTTTTTTTACCGGCGCTACAACTGCACTCTTTGCACCGCCTTTGAACTTTTTTGCTCCTTCATTATTTAATAAGAATTGCATTTTCTCTAATTGAGAATATTTTGATATATCAACTGTTGATCCGTCCGGTAAAGTATATAAGTCTTCCATTTTTTTTATTTTATTGATTTTTTGTATCTAGCAACATATTGTAAATCTGTTTCATTTGAATTTTGAGGATTTGCTTTCATCCAATTAGATACATTATCTTGTTGTTGAGCTTCACCAACTTTATCTTGTAATTTTTTAATCTCTCCCTCACCAGCTGTAAAATCTAATGCTAGTCTCGCTCTACTAGATGCTTTATTTAAATCATAATTAGTTAATGCTCTATAATCACCAGGTGATTGTTCATAATATATATCTGATTTAGGGAATCTAGAATTAAAAGATTTTTTAACACTCTCTTTAGTTAATTTTCCAGATGCGATTTGATCTCCAAAAGTTAAAGAAGCGTTTTCTTTAATTGGTTCTTGAAGGAATTTTTTATAAAGATCATCAGTAGTAATGAATTTACTTGTACTTTTAGCTAATCTATTTAGATTTTGAGCATAATATTTTCTAGATCTATAGTTGTAAACTCCTGGCGCTTCACCTGGTTTCTTTTTCACTCCAACTCTTAAGTTATTGTAATATTCACCTCTGTAATCTTCATTTTCTTCTGAATCAAGAATACCATTATCGTTCTTATCTAATTTATTAGTTCCAACACCGCCTCCGGTTTTCTCTGGTTTTTCTCTTTCAACTACTTTTGAAGTAGGATTCCAATATACAGTTTTATCACCTTCTTTTGTTTGTTCAAACTCTTTAGTCATTCCTTGAAATGATTTTTCAGTCAGTAAATCAGTTAGCATTTGTTTTTGTTCTGCTGTACTTCTAGCATTACCTTTTTCATCAACTTTAAATACTTTATCGTAGTATTGTGGTCCTTGACCTAAAGAATAATTTAATAGAACTTTTAAACTAGAAGGATTGTCAGCTGATAATATACCAGTAGCCGTTACATTTGATTTTTTACCTATTTCTTTTCTTATTACATCTTCTTGCAGTCTTTGACCTTCTGTAATTTCATATTTTCTAGTACCTACACTTGGCAGTTGAACTGTTTCATATTTTGGATTTAAAAAACCAGTATATACTTTACTATCTTTACCCATTATTGTTTCCCTGGCTTGAGTATAAAAAGTATCCATACTTTCAACAGGTAGTAGTAAACCATCACCTAAGTTTTCTTCTGCGTCTATATATGATTTAGTGTTTATAGGTACATTAAAAGTTCTACCATCAGCATGCTGTCCACTTGCTGTTACTATAAAACCATCTCCTTCATCATCTAGAGTTACTTTTAGACTAGAACTTTTATATAAAGGATTACCATCAGTCATACCGCTCAGAGATTCCACAAAAGCAGTATTATCTAGTATTTCGTTATCATCTTTACCGTTAATAACATATCCACCAGGTATTCCAATAGTAGAAGCTTTTGCTTTTAATCTATAAGTAGCAGCAACACCACCTAATGATTTACCAGCTTTAGCAGCATTTTCAAGTGCATTGTCGGCATTTCTTATAGTAGTTAAATACTCTTGTCTTTTAGTTGCATTAGTTTCATTCAACAAAGATATTCTAGCATCTGCAGCATCTATTACTTTTTGCCGAATTATATCTTTTATCTGTTTATTTACTTCTGGATTTATAGAAGATTGTTTTTCAGACCATTTAGACAGTTTTTCATTGTAGTAAAGATCTGTTTCATTCTTTCTATCTTGAAGTTTCTGTAATGTTAGTTTTTGTTCTTTTTCTTCAGCGCGTCTTCTTTCACCTCTAGCGATTAAACCTTGAGCAATAGATTCACCTGCTCTAGCAATAGAACTTCCTATAGTATCTTCACCAGGTTGTATAATTGGTGGATTTTCATAATATCCCATATCTTATTTTTTTTATATTTTATGCACCACCACTTGCAAAACCACCAGCAATACTACCAACAGCGCTTATAGCACCACCTATAGCAGCACTTTGAGCCTGTTTAGCCGCTGCTTGATTAGTTCTTGCTTGAGCTTCTTGTCCTGATAATCTATTAAGTTTAGATATATCTCTAGACTCTTGTTCACCATATTGAAATTTAATACCTTCTGTTTCAGCTGCTTGTATTCTTTGTCCTTCACTAAACTGAACTCCTTGAATTCTTTGAGCTTCAGCCATTTTCTGTTCTTGCATTTTAGCAGCGCCTTCTGCTTTCATTTTTTCATTATTAGACTCTTGTTGTTCAATACTAGCTGACACACCTTTCTTACTTTGTAATGCCGCTTGAGCTAAAGCAGTAGCTCCACCAGCACCAGAGCCAGTAGATCTAATAGTATCTAAAGTATTAGCTAATGAAATATCAGTTTCTTCTGCTTGCATCTTAGCCGCTTGAGTTGCGACTCCTAGATTAGCAAAAGGATTACTTATCATACCACTAAGATCTTTAGCGATTCCACTTAAGTCTTTTATGTTAGCATAAGGATTTGGAATAGCCTGTCTATTTGCTTCTATAGCAGCTATTTCACCTGCTTTTCTCGCTGCTTCATTCGCGTAACCTTTACCTGCTTGTTTAGCTTGGTTATTTTGAATCAATCCTCCTCCTACTGCAGCGGCTACTGCTACGCCTGCCGCTATTGCTGTTACTACTGCCATATTATGCTATTTTTTTTGAAATTTCGTAAGAAGGATTATCGTCTACCGTATATCCTAATTCTTTGTGCACCTTTAATAATCCCTTATTTCTACCTACACTCAATATTATTTTGTATCCTTGAGATACAGCTACGTCTTCTAATCCTTGAACTAAAAGTTTCAAAGCATCTACTCTATCGTCTTCCCTATATTCAGGATCAGATACGATCCACTCTGTCCATGCAACCTTAGCGTTTGTAAGATACAAAAAACCAGAAGCAATAGATTTACCATGTTTTTCAATAATAAGTCCTCCTAAGCCTTCTAATGGCATTAAGTCTTTAGTTACTTCAGGCCAACCCCAGGCTTTCCACCATAGTTGCATTGTTTCCCAATCTGATTCTTGTAATGCTCTTGTTTTTAATTCCATTTAATTTTATTTAATTTAATATACTGAAAAGTCATAATTTGTCGATGCTGAAAATAATTCTTTAACACCTCTTGGATCTGTAACAGTATCTATTGACATATCTACTACAGCAAAATACCCTTTTATTCCAGATATTTCATTTCCAAAAGACACTTCTCCCTGCGTAGGTAAACTTTTATTTACTAACGCTGCCATGTATTTATTTTCTTTTCTATCAAAACCGGCTCTATTTATAGGCGGATATAATGTGCTTGGATACGAATTACCATATTCATCATAAGACCCTTCAACATAACTAAATACAGATGGAGTTGTTAAAACACCTGTTGTATCTTGTGTTTGAATATAATTAGGGGCTAAGTAATCTACTCCTGTAAAATCTGATACAAAAGAATCCACTTGCCAGCCATTAGAACCCTCGTAGTTTACAGTTTTAAAAATTTTAACATTACTTGGAGACTCATTAAAAACAAACCTAATAGAGGCATTATTATTTACATTGTAAAACCTACACCTTGTATTCACTGCTTGATTGTAGTGTTTCCAAAGTGCTCCCTGATTTAAAGAATAGAATTTACCTTTTAAACTAACCATTTGAGAAGGTTTAAAAGTATAAAAACTAGTAAAACCATTTGCTTCTTCATTAAATCCTAAGGTATTATATGTCTGTGTAATATTCGTACTTGATGTTTGAGTAGATATTATATACTGTTTACTATAAGCATCCCACCCACTAACTACCTTTCCTGGTCCACCTGTAGTTGGGGTTGCATCTATATTAGAAAATTCATCCCTAAAATAATCAATCATTCCATATTGTGATATTTCAGTTATACCGTCTTGAGATAATCTTAATACAGCATTTCTATATCTATCCGTAAAATACTTTCTATAACCATAGACAGCAAAACTTCCTGGATCTTTACTTATACCATAAACTCCGGCGTAACCTTGAATCTGACCAATAACAACATTTGATGATGTTAACGTTCCCTCTCCTTCTGCAGAATATATAGCGTCTTTATCAATCAAAGCTCTGCTTACTTTATTCTCTTGGAAAACAATTAAATTTGTATCTTCGGCATATAGCCTTTGAATAGAGCCATTCGCTGGATCTAAACTTTTTGTTATCTCTTCTCCAGACGAAAATTGGTTTGTATTATTAACGCCCGTTCTTGAATTAAATATACCAGAATATATAAGTGAATTAGGCCTAATGGATGCCGAATTATTAATATCAACTATGTACGCTTTAACACCTAAATCAACAGATAAATTATTATATCCACCTCTTATTCTAGCTTCTTCAATAACCCACTCTTTGCCTGGTTCAGCTACAACAGAGGATATAGGATAGCCTGTATTAGCCCCGTTTATAGTAGTTGGTATCCCAAAAGAACCTCCCCAAACGGGATTATTTGATTCGTTTGGAAATACTTTTTTAAGTAAAAACGTATTAAAATATTTTATTTCTATTACCGCACTCATAGATTTATTATTACTTATTTATTAATTAATTTACTGTTAGCTCTATACTGGGCAAGTTACTCCCGGGGCTCCTAATGTTAATGTTAAAGCAGGGGCGTCGTTCAGATCTAATTCATCAAATTCGATAAACGTTGTTGGAGACGTAATTGGCTTGCATTGGCAAACATCACCTACGCAAAGCGTTAACACTTGACCCGCTGCGCTAAAAATGTAAACTTCAAGTATATGAGGTATAGGATCTGTAGGCACATCATAAGTTCCAATTAAAACATCTTGAGCATTAGCCGGAAACTCATTTCCGCTATTTAAAGCTACCTCAATGCCATTAACCAACACAGGACCGACCTCAGAGTTGTCGCCGATAGGGCTATTATTGATTATAGTTATTTCACCTTCTCTAAACGGGTATTTTACTGTTATGCTTTGATAAACAGTGACATTCCCTGCGTCGGTTAAATTAATTACTAATAAAGTAGAACCTTGAGCAAGCCCGCTAGATTCCTGCACTAATCCATATTGGTTAATTGTAAATGTACCTTGACCATCCAATGAGTATTGGTTAATGTCCCAAGTTAAATCTTCTGTTGTTCTATTACCAAACTGATTTGATCCATTAGATCCAGTAAATTGCCATACATTTGGTGTTCCAGAAGCTAACTCTATTGGATTAGGGATGGGTAATGCCGACGATATAATAGGGCTTTTGTTTTTTAACAAATTTGCAGATAGAGTAATAAGTTCAGTAGAAACTGGAGATCCTATTGTTGTTTTTATAATAAAATTATAAGACTCAACATTTACGGCATTAAGCCCATAATAAAAATATGCTCCCGGAACGGCTCCTACAGTAGGTCTTGTTTTAATTATATATCTAGTTGAAGATCCTATTCTTTCTATAATGAATTTATTTGTTAAAGTTGTACCTAGTTGGTTTTTTACAGAGAATATTTCAACAGTAGTAGGCACTACAGCAATGTCTATTGAATTAAAAAATCTAAACCCAATACCAGAAACATTTGTCCCGGGAGCTGCGTCTTCTGATAAATCAAAAGTAAACTCAGTTATCCTTGATACATTATTCCCTCCTGTACCGGCGTCTATAGCGCTATTCAATTCGCTTATTAATCCAGACGTAGAAGTTTCCCAATATACATCTATTCTGGATTCAACAGGTTTTGTTTCATATATAGCTAAGTTTATTACGCTTTTACCAGAAGGTACATCTGTAGATACTCCTAATTTATTAAAAGTTGAAATTCTAGATATTAATGGATCAGAATCAATTTGATAAAATTGATTAAAACCAAATGGCAATACCTGGGAGGTGCCTTGCAGCGGAATAACTCCGTCCGGATAAAATAAAGAGCCTCCGGTAGCTATAGCGCTTGAAAAAGCATAAGTATTACCTGGGTAGGCTTGGTTGTTACGCCAGTTTTCTGTATTATTATTAACTCTAGAGTATAAAATAACGCTGCTTCTAAATTGCTTTTGATTAGGCCCAACTTCAGATAAATCCCGGGGCACTTTATTTATATTGTCGTTTATTAAAACGGCGTGAGACGTTTTTCCTATTTCTTTAGCATATCCGTCAACGCCCGGGTAAGAAGCCATTACGCCTGGAAAATATACATTATAATAATCTTGCTCTGTTTGCTTAACTACTATTTTATAAGCATACCAGCCAAGCGGGTTGTAATCCGCACTATATATATTGCCATTGTATAAGCCAGGCCAACCATTGTTTAAGTCAGGTCCTGTGGGCGATATTTTATTATTAAATAGTATTTTTAATGAATTACCAGGCCAATTCGACGGGGTAATCTCATTTTCTGTTGGGTAAGGTATATATAAAGACGAAGCTCCAAACTCTCCCGGATTAGAACTTTTTATTAAATCAGAAAGTATTACCCCGGACTGTCGCCCAAATTTATCGCATAATACAATGCCTATTTGATAATTTCTATTTAATTTAACTGAGTGATTAGGGTACTCTACAATACTAGTTCCTTGGCTTTCTAAAAAACCGAAATTAAATTTTGTGCTAAATCCAACATTATAATCTAAATATTTTGGATATGAAAATTTATCTTGGTAATTTGCATATACAACTCTATTGCTAATAATCTCTTGACCTAATGCTTTTACAGGGACAATATCATTTACCCTTATAGAATCGCTGCTGGGTAATGTTTTAAAAGGTTTTTTTGCTTGATAATTATAACTATAAATCTTACCTTCAGTATTCCAAATATATGGATCTTCTACTGTTCCTTTTGTTAAATTCGGGATAGTTGACACTGCTTCAACCACGCTAATTGCAACGGCATCGGACTCTTTGTAAAGTATCTCTATTTCGGTTATTTTATATAATAAATTTAATTCATTAGCAGCGGACGGTAATGGTATTTGCAAAAGTATATTATTTGCTTTATTTTGCATAAAGCTAACTACGGTACTTCTATAAGTACTTTCTTCATCATTTACAATTGGTGATGATGTTGCATTATACAAAAAATAACCGTCTTGCTTAGGTATATACGCAATTTGTGTAAACGGAGCAATAATAGAATATTCTCCATCATCAAATTTATACCTATAACTAAATCTAACGAATCTGCTTTCTAAATAGGCTGGGTCTCCAGGGTACTTATCTAATGGTTTATAAGGATTAGCGGTAGTTCCGTTAGGCAAATATGCGCTAACACGATCGTACATAGTCGTTTCATACTGCTCGAGTTTTAGCAATGATATATTACCGCTTGTAAAAATAGTAGATGAAGAAACAGTAAAAGAGGCTACGTTCGAACCTGACAAAGTTATTGCAGTAACTACTCCTTTAGTAAAGCTTGAACTGCCAACGTTAGCTAAAACTACATTGCCTATACTCAATAAACTTTCAGCAAAGGTAGTTGAAGGAGTTATTACCGCTGTATACGGGCTAACCGCGGGCGAAGTTGGGGCAGTTACAGTTCCAACCGTTGCCGCTACCGAAAGGGGTAAGTAAAATTCAGAAATTGTAAATAATTCAGGGGCTTGTTGCGGACTTAATTTTGACACGGATATTTGATCCTCAATTAAATAATAATTAGGATCTATTGAAGCTTTATCTACATTTATTTTTCTAGGTTGATTTCTATTGTCTGTCCAGAATAATAAATTTTCTAATAAGTTTATTCCATATATAGGCGATTGAGTAGAAAAATTTAAAAAAGCACCACTAGTTAATAACACTGTTGTATTTTCAAGTTGATTATAAACATATATATAATTCAAAGAAGTGTTACTATAAGCTGATCCGCTATAATCAGTTAAAAATACATATATATTATCATTTGAATCATCTGCTAACAATCCAATACACTCAAGACCTTCTTCACCGTTTAGATAATTAAAGTCAACTATCAAACTATTACCTAGTACATTTTGTAATGTTCCTACATCAGATCCCTCAGACCTATTTATTTGTAAGTTAAACGCTTCACGATATTCGTTAGAAGATAGTAATCTATCATCTATATCTCTATTCATCTTAGCGCCAAGAAAATTATTTTTAACTTCTGCCATTTAATTTTAGTGTTTAATCCATTTGTATTGACCACGTAATACTTTTGTAAATTCTTCTAATTTTATGTTAGATAACCTTATTTTTGCATTTCTTATTTTAGCAAACTTCTCTTGTTTTAATCTCTGTACTATATATTCAGGTTGGTTTTGTTTATTTGATATTACGGAGTGTAAGATATAAGCGTACATAGCTTCTTCTGCTAACTTAGGCACTCTAGTATCTAAATCATAAGCTAATCCATCTGAAATATATTCTAATATTATTAAAGAATCAACTAAGTCACTACTAAAAGATATTTTACCTTCTCTATCATTTATCATAAATGTTCCATTGATATTTGCCTGAGAAGTATTCATACCATATCTTTGGCCTAATCTTCTAGATATATTATTATTATTATATATATCTGAAGTAAAATATTCTTCGTTATTTATTAATTCATTAGTTTTATTAGCATTCCATCTTTCTTCTGTAATAGATGTTCCTTCTATATTTGAATCAAATGTGTCTTGTATTGGAAAACCTTCTGTGTCTTGAATTGGAATTTCATAAGGATGTCCAGATAACATACCTGGATATATAATATGTTTAATACCATTTGAATCTATTCTAGATATTTTCACATAATTAACATAATCTTGAGGTATGATTACATTAAGACTAGGTGGTACTGTTAGTTCTTGTGATTTTATGCTTTTTAATACATCATAACTAAACTCTTGCAAACCTCTTTTAGCATGAAAAACTATATCTGTTCTTTTTGCAGTAATTATTAACTTATCATCACCAACATAGGCAACTATAAAGTTGTTTATAAGTTCATCTAGCTTAATATAAGCATAACTACTATAGTTCTCTTCAACAACAGTGCCGAAAGCATTATTATCACCATATTTACCACCCTCTAATCTTTTTAGTTGAACTAAGTATATATTACCAGAGGTAGCACCACTATTTAAAGTTATAATACCACCATTAACGTTAGTAATACGAGGAGAAATAGGCGTAGTATAATATACTACTTCTGTAAAAGTAACTCCATTGTTAGTACTTTTATAGAATTTAAAGTTATTTAATTCATAATTTTCATCATCACCATTAGATGTAAACCAAACAAACGGAGTATCGAATCCACTAAAATTAAATATTGTCTGACCAGCAGTGGCTACAATACTTTTCGCTCCTTCGTAATATTGCCTATTAGTTTCTGTAATTAAACTCATTTGTTATTATGATTTTGAGTTGATTTGTTCTGTTTCTACTTGTTGAGCCGCTGCTTGTACAATTTGAGGATCTTTTATTATTATACCGGCGTAGACTAATATTTTAATAATTAATCTAGTTTGTTCTGATTGGTGAAGTTCAAAGTTTCTTGAACCTGTAGCCGGTACTAGCGGAACAGCAAAAGGATTTCCTGGACTATAAGTGTTAGCATTATATAGGTATTGACCTCTAGTTCCAACTGTAAAACCCCATATAGGATCAATTATATTTCTTATATAGTTTACAGAAACACCACTAGTTATTGTTATAGGATATACTTTTATTTTATTATCTTCGTATAGATATATAGGATAATTGTTTGATGGTCTTGTTAAATCAGATTTATTTATATTATAAAAATCACTTCTTTGTAATCTTTGTATTTCAATTTCATTATAAATAACAGTTCCTAATTCCCTAACTCCTGGACTTGTAGGTAGACTAAAAATTCCTAACGTGCCACCAGTCGCATTACCATTAGTTTTAAATATAGCTATTTTTTCATCTATCAAAGTTACTTTATTTGCGTAATCTAAATCACTTTGTTGTATTCTAAGTAATTTATTTAAGTCATCAAAATACTCATTAAATATTTCAATTTGTACTTGCGCTGCTATTTTGTTAAATTCATCCGGAGTGATATAACCTCTTTGTTCTTTATTAAGAATCAATAAAACTGTTCTATAAACCGTATCTACACTTACTGCCATTTGCTATTTTTTATATTATGAGAAAGACGTGAATATAAGTCTAGATTTTGATCTGTCTAATTTATTCTCTTTGTCTATAAATAATCTTTGTAAAGTATTTGGGTCTGTTTTTTCGCGGTTACACAAAATAGCATAAATCATACAAGCATATAAAGCTTCTTCTGCTAACTTTGGTATTGATGCTAGTTCTTCTACGGTTAAAGCGTTAGATAAATACTGATAGACAATAGTCTCGCCTGGCCCAACAGTTGATGGAAAGTATATAATATTTGGACTCTTTGAATAGTCAATGTAATACTTGGACCCAGTAGGTGCCGTATCAACCTGAGTAAAAATATCGTCTTCAACAATTACTTTTATCGTTGTAACAGTATCGCTAGGCACAGTAAAAGGTGTGAACGTACCGGATATAGGCGTAGTAATTGTTACTGTCTCTCCGGCAGTGCTTGAAGTTTGTAGTTGAGTTTTTAAGGTTTCATAAGCAAATTCTTGTAGACAACGTCTAGCGTGGAATACGACTTCTGTACGTTTAGCGTCTGGAATTAATTTACCAGGACCTGTGTAAGATATTAAAAAGTTATTTATAATATCGTTTAATGATATAAAGGCATTAGAAAGTACCATAATTTATTATTGTTTTGAGTTAATGTTTACTTCTTGTTCTACTTTAGCACCTATACCCAT
The DNA here is from genome assembly GCA_009885205.1 of Candidatus Shapirobacteria bacterium. Lineage (GTDB taxonomy): Bacteria > Patescibacteriota > Microgenomatia > UBA12405 > UBA12405 > UBA12158. The sequence continues at coordinate 31,023 of VFLE01000046.1, forward strand.
AACCAATTGGTCCTTAGACATTACACCGGCATATTCTAATATCTTGCTTATAACCAAAGGTTGATCAGATCTGTGTATTTCAAAATCTTGAGAATCTAATTTGTTATATACGTAATTACCTAAATTCGCATTTATATTAAAGCCCCATTTAACGTCCACTGGGAACCTTAAATAATTTAATGACAATAGAGTTCCGTTTAATTGCGTAGGGAATATCTCTATTACTTTGCTCTTATAAGTATAAACTGGATAATAATTTGTCGGAGCCGTTAAAGGAGATGTATTTGTAGTATATACTTCGTATTCTTGAATTCTTTGTACTTCTCTATTACTTAATACAACAGTGCCTAATTCTTGTACTTCAAATGGCACGTTTATCTTAGAATTAGTTAAAGCAACGCTTGACGCTGTTTTAAATAAAGATATTTTTTCATCAAGCAAAGACATCCTGTCGGCGTAAGCTAGACTAGATTGCGGAGTTCTTAAAAGTTGATTTAAGTCGTCAAAATATTTTGTAAATATTTCTTGTTGCACTTGGGTAGCTATCTTGTTGAATTCTAATGGAGTTAGAACACCTCTTTTTTCCTGTTCCATTACAACTAAAACCGCTTTATAAACTGAGTCTATATTTATTGACATTTATATTAATTTATAGTTATTATTATTGTTATTATTATTATTATAATATTTAGGCAGTTATTGCAGTTTTAAGTACAATAACCGCCTAAGTATTAGTATTACATGTTATTTAAGTTTTTTCTCTATAGACTTGAAGATTCCAATACCTTCATCTGTCTTAAAAAATGCTGCCATTGCTGAATAAGGATTCTCGTCAAATGGTACAGTCATTAATTTTCTGTCATTTTCACCCCAATGAAAAGTTCTTTGATCTTGCGATAATTTTAAAATACCAAGTTCACTTGCTCTAATAGCTAAATTCCTTAAAGGTACATTATCATCATTTGCTAATTCTAAGAATAAATTAGGATTTCTTCTAGCCATTAATAATAAATCTCTTCTAATTTCTTTAGAACTCATCTTATTAACTCTACTACCAACTTCTACTCTTACTATAGCTTCTGCAATATCTATATCCATTTCAATAGCAGAATTCATAGCATCTATTTCTAGTTCTATATAATCTAATTCATCTTCAGCTTCTGCAGTTGGATCAAATTCAGTATATTTTTTATTTAAAGCTGGATGATAAATAGAAAGAAGTTTTTGTAGATTTTGTTTTTCTTTTGGCACATTTAATATACCTTCTAAAAACATAATATGCCCTAATGTTACTTGACCTTTTTGTTTACTAACTAAAGGTGAATTTTGATTTGTAGCGTATCTTATTTCTTCTTGTTCACCTGTTTCTTTATCAAACCATAGTAATGGGTATCTAAGTGTATGTTTTCCTTGTAATGTATAAGTTAAAGGTGAATTTGATTCTGATATTATATATGTTCTATCTTTTATTTCCCATTTATGTTTATCATCTTTAACTTCTACTATCTTTTTAGTTACAGTTTGCTCTGTATATTCTGTAGTTAATATATCTTGTGTATTAACTTCTTCTGATTCTTTTACTTTTGTTTTTTGCGTTGTCGCCATAATATAATATAATTTAATAGTTTATTTTAAAAGGTAGTAATTACCCCCATAGTTTCAATGAGGGTAATATTACCAGGTTTTTACAATGAAGCAGTAAACAATACGAAATTGTTAGCACCTTGAACAACCAAACATCTTTCAGACAAGAAATGTACTTGCATTGCATCAAGATCAGAAGTATAAGCACCTCCAACAGATCCAGTGATCCAAGTTTTCATACGTCTGTCATCTGCTTGACTAGCTCTATAACGTACGTGTAAGAATGGTCTACGGATGTTAGTACCTAATTGTTGATCATATACTGTAGATGTTCCAGCAGGAATAAGTACACCATCAATAGAAGTATTAGCTAAACCTCCACGAGTAGAAGCATCATTTAGATATTTCCAATCAGTTTTGTAGAAATCATAAGATCCACGACGGAAACCAGAGAAACCTAAATTCAATGCCATTTGCTCAGAGTTTTCAAATAATCCGTAAGCAACACCACCAGCAGCGCCAGCAGATAAAGAAGCTAACATATCATCAAAATCAAGAGCAGTAGATCTGTTTAAGAAGAACATGTTTTCTTCAATTGCTCCTTGAGTATCTAAGTTTTTCAAGATTGAATCAAAATCACCAAGACCAGCTGCTGCTGTAAAGTTATTTACAACATTACCTCTAACTCTAATAGCTGCAAAAAGACCTTCAGTTCCTTTTAATCCATTACCACTAGTTAAAGTAGATCCACCAGCTACTAATTCACCTTCAATTACAGACATTTCTAAATAATCTTCAAAACGAAGTCTTGTTTCAGCTTCTGCTTTTAAATACCATAAGAAACCACCAGTACCATCTTCAGTAGCAACTTCAACCCAACCAATTTGAGCTGTATCAGAACCAGATATTTGATATTTTTCTTTAATTATAATAGGTGAGTTACTGAATTGAGTAAAAGATGGAGTTACAGAGTTGATACTCGAATCTGTAGTTCCTTTTTTAAATTCAGAACCATATACAAAGATTTTAAGATCTCCATTTCCTACTGTAGTAACTGGGAAAATAACATTACTTCCACCAGTAGTACCAGTAGTAGCTAAATCAGCTTGAGTATAAGGTTTTACAGTAATAAGTGCTGGGTTTGTAGTACCTGAGGTAATAGTAGTAACAAGAACTTTAAGTTCTTGTCCTGTAGAAGGACTAATAACTACTAAAGTTTGTCCAACAGAAATAACGTTATTAACTAATGCAGAACCTGTACCGCCTACAACAAAACTTAATTGAGTAGCATTAATAACAGAAACATTACTATAAGAAATGTGTAATCTATTTTGTTCAGACCAAATGATTTGATCAGAGGACATAGGCATTTCAGCTCCTACCATACGTAAGAATCCTGAAAGAGTTCTATTTCCATAACGTTCTACTTCTGCTTCATAAATTTCTGGAAGATATTGTTGAGAGAAGTTTTTACCACTACCGTCGGTAAAGTTTATATAATTTGAGTCTAAAGCTTGTTGAATCTGACTAGGTTTAATAGAACCGAATGCAGGATTGACATTTGCCATAATTTTTTAATTTTAATTGTTAAATTTTTTTGTTTGTATTCTTAATTTAGAAGAATCAAAACCACTGATAGATTTAACTCTTAATCCATTTATAAAAACCTCTCCAGATGTTTGTCTAGGTTGACTTAAACTTGGATTTTTAGAGTTAGCTACTACTTCTTTTACCGCATCAGCTCTACCTTGTTCATAAAAGTGTTGTGCAATTTTATCAGAATTCATAGCAGTGTAAAGAGCCTTATGATAACTTTTAGCGTCACTAATATCTCCATTTTTATCAAGGAACTTCCCTATGAAATTATTAATGTCTGATTGTTTATCAGAAACTTGATCGACGTTTTGGATGCCATATCTAAATCTTTTTTCTCCGACATTGTATTCAAAACCTTTGAATTCTTCGTTAAATAGATTTTTTGTGACTTGTTTAAATCGATCGTGTCTATTTTTAGACTCATCTTCATTCTTCTTGTATCGGTTAAAAAACTCAGAAGCCTCTTGTTGTTCTCGAGTTACGCCAGGTCTCAACTTGATCTCTTCGTAATATTTACTCTTTACTAACTCTAGGTGATTCTTTGCTTTCGCAACCTCTTCTTTATAAGCAAGTTTCTTCTTACGAATATCTCGCTCTTCTTCTAAATCCTCATCAAAGAAAAAAGTATCTTCCATAAGGAATTGTATTTCTTCTAAATCTAAATGAGGTTTTGTTGATTTATAATATTCTCTTATTAAAACATCTTCGTTTACAGTTGAATAGTCAGTATTTAATCTAACATAATCTTCAACAGTTCCACCAGTTTCTTCCATAAAAGTAACTAGTTTTTCAATGTTTTCTGGTAAAGGTTTACCTGTGTTTATTTGTTCTTGAATACTCTCTTTAAGTTCTTCCTTAATTTCAACTATTTCTTCGCTAGTGATTTCTTCAATAACATTTTCAAAGGTCCCTTGGTCTCCTTGCTCCATTTCTTGCAATCCCACTTTGGATTGTTCTGTGCGTAACACGCTTTCATCTGTGCTTTGGATTTGAATGGCATCTGGATCTGGGTTAGTTGTTGGTATTGTTACTTTAGTAATATCTTGTTCTATTACTGGTTTAGAAATATCTACTTTAAAGACATTGTCTTCTTTATTTAGATTTCTAGGTTTTTTTGGTTTTGGCATTTTAAATTCGCCTTCTTGTACTAAAATTTCTGACATAATATAATATAATTAAATAGTTAACTTTTTTTAAAAACCTAAATCCTCAAAATCTTCAATCTGATTTGTTTCGAATTTCATAGGTAATGCATTATTTTTTCTTTGATTTATAAGTTCTGACTGTTGAGATGCTTGAATCTTTGTTCTCTCGTCTTTCCTATCTTCTGCTGTTTGTAATTTGTTAGTTTCAGAACCAACTTTTAGTTGTGCTAATTGCATGTTGTATTGAAACTCAATCTCCATTAATTGTTGTTTCATTTGAGTCTCCATTTGCATTCTTTCAACTTCAAACTGAGACTTAGATCTTTCTATATTAACAGTTTCTTGCGTTAATGCTTGTTGTTTTTGAACTTCAAATAAAGCAGCTTGTTGAGCGGTTTCTTGATTTGCTTTTGCTTGTGCTTGTATATTAGCCATTTGAGCAGCTTGCATTGCTTTTTGCTTCTTAGTTTTTCTAAACTTAAGAACTTGATTTGCCATTTTTAGATTTTTAATCTGTCTAATGTCTATGGCATCGTCCAAATCTATACCTTGACTCTGTAAAGCAACTTGTATATTTTGTTCTAACATTGCTTTCTCTTCTTCGTCTGGTTCTAACTCTAAGTATATACCAAAGTCATGAAGATTAAGATTTTTTATTTCTCTTAACGTTGAAACATTATAAGTAGTTATACTTTGTTCTAACACGTGTGCGGTTAAAGGAAAGTCTAAACAATCAGCTATTCTCAATGATATGTTCTCACATGTTTTAAGAGTTAAATATAGACTAGATTGTAGTATGTGTTTAGTAGCAGTATTTGATGCATTAGCAGCCATTTTCTGTAATCCTACTAAAGTATCTTTATCTACCATACTTCCGTCTCTAGCTTCATTAAGTCCAGTGACATCCCTTATCATTTGTAAATAGTATTGATATGTTTGAATCAATGACGCTAATTTGGCTTGACCAGATGAACTAGTAAGTTCTTGGATTGGTATTTTAGCAGCATTCATTCCACCTTCTTGTGTTAAAGATCTACCTACTATACTACCAGTTTGAAAATACATATTTAATGCTTCTGCTGGATTATAGTTTGTTCCATTACCTAAATCAACATCAGCAAAACCATCTACGTCAACAAATACACCATCAGGTATCATCCTAGACATAACTTGTTGTATTTTAAGATGTGTTAGTTGAATCATATCAGCAAAACCAGTTATCTTGTTAACTGTAGAATCAATTTTACCTTTATACATTCTAGGTGCTGCTATAGAATAGTTCATTTGAACTTTTGTAGTATCAGCAAAAGGACGAGTCATGTGTTCTGACATCTTCCATTCAAGCATTGTATTAGTACCTAGTATTTTAGCACCTGTATATAATGCTTCTATAGTTCTAGATATTCTATTAAAATTATCATTTTCTGGTGGATCAAATTCATCAGTTTTCTGAATTGCTTTTTCTAATCCATTTTCATTGTATTTTATTTTAAATACTTGATTCATATATGTCTTATATTCAAAATATAAAACTTGCACGGTATTTTCATCGTAATTACCCCAACCTGTAATGTATTGATTATTACCTGGCATGTTCTGAATTTTCAACAACTCTTCTTCTGTTATATTTGGGAATTGTTTTTTTAATTCAGATATTGTAACTGCTCTTATTTCTCCTACGTAATATATATCATCAAAGTTTGGATCTTCTGTATACGAGTAAACTATATATGCTGGGTCAACATAATCTATTGTTATACCCTCACTTTTATTAAAACTAGTTTTAACGCAGCCTATTCCTAATACGGTTAGATCGTAGTTTAATCTTCTTCTAATTAAATCCCACTTATTATTAGCTAATACATTATTTATCGCTTCTTCTTCAGCTACCTCTATAGATTGCTTATAAGTAAGTTGCATGTGTATGTCTAATTCTTCTTTTGTTTCTGGAAGTTCTTCTTGTGGAAGAGGTGAATTTGAAAAATCCATTCCAGTTAGACTATTTGCTTTATTTATTAAGTCCTTAGAATACATGTCTCTAAGAATTGATTGAGCATAAGATGTTCTTGCTTGTAATGACTCTGGATCTTGAGCGTATGCTTTTATATCATAAGTCTTTTGTGACATTCCATTTACTACAATATCAACAAACTTAGATATAACAGGTACTGGTCTCCAATCTAAATTTAGATATGAAATATCTCCATTAGTAGCTAATTCATCTTTGTATTTTTGTACAGATTGTTCTCCTCTAGCATATAATCTTAATTGATGAAAATTACCCCAATTAGAAGCATATCTATTATTGTTTGCTCTGCTTTTACCAAACCATTCTTGTTCTATAGCTCTAGATACTTGCAATCCATATTCTTCCGATGCTTTCTCTGCATCACTTACAACTTGACTTGGAAATGCACTATTAGTATTTGTATATACACTCATTTATTAATATATTTTTGATAAAGAACCGTTATTGTCGTATTTTTTTATTCCTAAATCATAAACTTGTCTAACAACTTTCACAGATGGACTATATCTATGTTTATTGCATGCCATTATAGCTAATCCAGAACTTATAGAAGCGTCATGATCAGTTCTATTATTTATATTAAATCTAGCCCAATCATTAAGAGTTCTATTAAAATACATATTTCCATACCCAGTATCTGTTAGTCCTATGTATTCTTCAATATATGATTCTATAGCGGAAGCATGCGCTTGTTTTATATCCTCACTAGAATTAGGTATTCCACCAATTTCTCTTTCAGTTATAGATAAGTTATTCCAAACCTTATCAGGTCTATTCATTGAAAAACCTCTATAACCTCTTCTTTTAAAATGATATAATAATCTAGGTTTATTATTCTCTGCTAGTATTGGCATACCATAAAATATACATGCCATTAAAACTTCTTCGAAAAATATCTCTGCTGTTTGTGGTCTAGCAATATATTCTAAAAAGAAAGCATTAGGTGGCGCGTCTTCCATTGAAAACTTAGTTAATCCACTTAATGATCCGTTAGATCCTTTACCATCAACAGTACCAGATATATCATACGGGTCACACCCAAATGCTCCAACGTGTTCATTGCCAGGATATTTAAAACCATTCTTTATTACTATATTATTCTGTAATTGTAATGGTGGAACCCATGATATTAAAAACCTACCATCTTTATTTGGATAGAATATAACTCTAGTATCTTGTATACCATTCTCCCATTGAAAACTACCTTTTGTTATGACACTAGTATTTCTTAAATCTTCATTATAATCTATCTGTTCGTATATCTTAGTTAGATTAAAAAGAGATTGTTTCGCTTCATCTCTAAAAGCGTGTTGTTCTGTTCTTGGAAACTGACGATAATATTCATTTAAACCATCTTGATCTGATTTAAGACCATCTACTTCATTTTGCCAATGTTCTATAACTCCGTAATCTATTTCATTACCATCTACACCTTTTATAGGTTTTATTGGTTTATCAAAAACAGGTACTCCGTACACATCTATAAAACCTTCGTATGACCATTCCATCGGAATGAATAAACTATATAATCCAGAACTTGTTTGTCCGTTCCTATTTCTTTTGGAAACATCTGAATTATAGTATAAAGTTTTAAAATTATCTCCACCTTTATCTAAAGCATTAGAAGTTGAACCCATCATACATTTACCAATAACTCTACTACCTAACCTTAAAGTTGTTTTAGTAACTCGCCAGTTGTTTAATATATTATCTGGTCTTTCCCACTTACCACTTTCATCATGCACCAACAGTTTTAATTTTTCACCATCATAACTATTGTCTCCAGTATTCTTCCAGTCAATGGTTGTATCTAGTCCATCTAATTCTTCTAGTTTTTCATTAGAATCTAATTTTCTTCTAGTAAGTTTAGATGCTGGTATTCTGTATGCTAGTTCTGTTTTAGGTCTATCCATACCATCTTGGATAGGTTTAAAAAAGAAAGGATAATTTATTGATATTGGAACTACTTTATCTGTAAACATTTTTTTAGCATCTGCTCCAGATTTTGATAGTATACCAAATCTTGAGTCACTTGATATTGTCGCTAAGTTTACTAGTTCGGAAGAAGACATAAAAGAAAATCCAGAACGTCTATTTTTTAAATAACACATTCCATAACATCTAGGATCTGCTTTACAAGCTTCCCAAAAAATAAAAAACAATCTATTTGATTCTCTAAAATCAGGAGCACCAACATCAATTTTACTCCATTGAAGATACATGTAATGTGTACCTGTTATATACGTTTGCTTGCCATTATTATAAAAGAATAAACCTTCTTCTCTATATTTGAA
>VFLE01000122.1 GCA_009885205.1 Candidatus Shapirobacteria bacterium
ATTTTAAAAATTAAAAATAAAACCCTTGATTACTGTTTTGTTGATGGAATATTTCGGGATGACTGTATTTTAAAAGCTATTCCAAAATTAAAATCCGGTGGTATTTTGATTGTTGATAATGTTGATAATTATTTTCCCAAAAATAAATTATCTATTTCAGTTCGATACAAGAGAGATAATTTTTGCAAAACGGTATCAAAAGTTAAAATGAATAAAATTTATAAAATATTGTCAAACTGGAGATGCATTTGGACTAGTAGTGCGATTCAGGACACGGCGTTGTGGATTAAGCCTTAGTAATATCGGGAAATTAGGAGGACGTTTTTTTGACTATAATATTTTTTGGCGTATTTTAAAGTGTTTGATTTGAGGTATTTTAATTTTTCTGGGTCATTGTATAAATCGAGAATGGCTTTTTTTAAATTGATGACGGTGGGGTCAACTAAAACAGCCACGGTAGAGTTGACAACTTTGGGGATGGCACCTTTGTTTGAGGTGATGATGGGCGTACCACACGATAGGGCTTCGGGCAGGACCAGACCAAAACCTTCTTCGTATTGGGTGGGAAAACAATAAATATCGGCAGCGCTAAAATAGGGAGGTATGTCATTTCGTTTGAGAGTACCGACAAAAATTATGTTTGGGAAAAGTTTTGATTGTTCGGTTAAATACTGGGCGTCGGGGCCAATACCAGCAAAAATAAAGTTAATATTTGGAAGTAGTTTGGCAACCTCAATTAAAACTCGGGCTCCTTTTTTTTCAATTAATCTTGAGAGAAAGAAAACCGTAAATTTATCTTCTATATTTAATTTTTGACGTGATTTTTTTTGGTCGTACGGTTTAAATGTTTTTTGGTCGACCCAGGGGATAAAAACATCGAGTTTATCTTTGGAAATACCAAATGATTGGAGTTCATCGAGACTTCGATCAGAAGTTGCCAAAATTTTTGATGAGTATTTTAAAATTTGATAATTAAGTTTGGCGACAATTGATTTTGGATTTAGTTCATAAACGGCGTGAATACTGGTAACTAATTTTTTGTTAAATATTTTTGAGAGGACAACTCCAACTAGTGAGGCGTTTAGCCCCTGGGCATGGATAGTTTTAATTTTTTTATGATTTTTAAATAGCCAAAATAATGTGCGAATAAAGAGGTAAGGTGTCAAGTAAATAAAACAAATAAATGGATATTTTTCAACAATGTTAAATAACCCATGGCCATACCAAAAATAACGATTAATAAAAATATTTTTACCCCGCTTTTCGGTTTTTTTCCATTTGGTAGTGACAGTTAAGGGTGAATAAGTTTGGACATAAACCTTATAACCATAATCATCAAGAGCATTGGTTAAATCATCCAGTTGTCGTTCGGTGCCGCCAATATTGGGGGAGAAAAAAGGAGTTAGTATTAGTATTCCAGGTTTTATTGTGACCATTGGTTACGGTTGATGGGTTTTAATATGCCCAATTTGAATTTAATAGTATTGATAGCATAAATGATAATGGTTAAAAAGCAAGCCAATGGGTGAAAAAACCAGGCCAAATCTGGTTTTTTGATGTACCCGATTATGGCGTGGATGGTGGGAATAATAATAGTGGCAGAAATAAAAGAAAAATAAATAATATTTAAATTGTGGTTTTGATATTGAGGATTTCGATTATATATATATAGATCGATGCTGCGACGGTCTTGTTTTTTGATAAATTTGGAAATTGATGATTCACAGTAAGTATGGATAATACTGTTTTTTACTTTGGCAAAAAAAATGTTTGATTTGATGGCTTTTAAAATATCGGTGTCATAAAAATAATCTTTATGGTTTAATAATTTTTGAATAAATTTGGTGCGATAGACTGTACCATTAGCGCCAATGGTGGGAAAAGAGTGGTGTGGTTGTAATAATATTTTTAAATATTGTTGTTTGTTTTGAACTGACAATTTTAGATTCGTCCATTGATTTGACAAAGTACTGTAGCGGTCATACGAGCCACTGTAAAAGGCGTAGGGGTCGTTTGCTCCCAATAGAGCGCAATACCGTTCTATAAAACCAGAATGAGAGCGATAAGTAAAAGATAAAGGTTCGGCCCCCATAATAGATTGGTCGGAAAACGGCTTAAGCATTGATGTTAGCCAATTTTTGTGGGGCAAAATATTGTCTGAGTCAATCATGACGACAAAATCACTGGTAATTTTTTTTAGTCCAAAGGCTTTGCTTGATTCAGCCGATTTGATGGTATTAAAAAATATTATTGAGTTATATTTTTTGGCTATATTTAGGGTATTATCGGTAGATCCATTGTCAATAATTACTATTTTATAATTTTTATATTTTTGTTTTTTGATAGATTTTAAGCAATCATCTAAAACATTGGCTGAATTTAGAGTGGGGATGATAATACTAACTAATGGCAACTTTTGTTTGGGGAAAGTCTTGGAGTTTTTTGATAAATTTGATGGCATAGTTAAAAAGATGAGAAATATCATCGACATTTCTGATACTGGTTATTTTACGCCATAAAAATTTGGGTGTCAGGACTCCGTGAAATAAGCCGTGAACTAACTCGAGCTGTTCTTGATCGGTTATGGGTGACTTCATAACTGGAAGGCGCATGTCATAATCATTCCAATCGATACTTTTGAGCCAGTCATTTTTTTTGCATTCATCGAATAATGGGGTACCAGGATAAGGGACAACGATGGTGGCCTGCATCGAGTCGGCTAAACCATCTTTAAAAAGTGAACGAGCTTCGTCTAGTGTGGTGATGGCATCGTGCTTGGTTTCCCAGGGATAACCAACCATAATAGTTAAGTGGGGTTCTAGACCGGCTTTTTTGGCCATAATTAAAGTTTTTCTTGACTCCTCAACCTTGGTATTTTTGATAAGTCGATCGAGAGTATTTTGATTGCTTGATTCGAGGCCGTATAAAATAAAACGAAAACCGGCTTGGCCCATTAAATCATATTGGGTTTGATTAAGGGCACCAAAACGCATATTGCAGCCAAAAATAATTTTTTTGTTTAGACCAGTAGAAATCATTTGGTCACAAAATTCTTTGAGCCAGGGACCAATGGGGAGAGTGCCAGCGTCATCAAAAACTTCTTTGATACCAAGTGAGGCTAAATATTTTAGTTCTTTGATGGTGTGGGCGACGGAAAAATTGCGAAAGGTATTACCAGGATGGGTAGTAGTCCAGCTACAAAAAGTACATTTTCCCCACCAACAATCGCGACCGGTCATAATGTAGGCGGCGGGTTTGTATTTAAAATTAGTATTTTGATAACCATAGATTTTCCAATTAGTTAACTTGCGGTCTATAATTGGTAGACTGTCTAAATTGTGATGTTTTAGGGCAAATTTACCAGTGTTAATTATTTTTTTATTTGATCTGTAGTAGACTCCTGGTTCAAGTTTCTTTTTGTGATAGAGGTGGTCGACAAGATTTAACATCATAAAATCGTAATCACCACCAGTGATAACATAGTCAACTTTAGAATTATCTAAAGATTCTTCGGGCAGGGCAGTAGTGTGGTCGCCCATTAATACAGTTATTAATTTAGGATTTAGTTTTTTTAATTGATTGATAATTTCCCAGTGGCGTTTGATGACGGGAGTTTTGGACTCAATAAAAATAACATTTGGTTTGAATTTGATAATTCGTTTTAGCCAAATGTCGTAACTTATTTTTTCGGCTATAGCATCATCCCAAATAACTTTGTAACCAAGCTTTTTTAAAGCAGTGGCACCATAGGCGGGTATAACAGGCAGAATAACATTACCAGTATTGGTCCATTGAAATTGACGATTTTGACCTAAAAAAGCATTGCCTTTGGCATTTAGTAGAGGTGGGTAGGAAACAGCAATTTTTATTAAATTATTTTTCATAAACTAATACTATATTAGTGGGAGTATAAAATCAATATTTAAATTGACCGAGGTTTAAATAAAATATCAGGACTTAAATAACCTTTGATAAACATAAAACCATAAGTGAGATGAGTAATAAATATAGCAAAAATTGAGAGAAAGGCAAGGAAAAAATTTTTTGATTTTATAAAAATATTTAATAAAGTTAAAAATAATAAAAATATATATAAATATAATGGAATGTATATATGATGGAAAGGAAGGGTAATTAGGTATATTAAAAAAAGAGATGGAATTAAATAGCCGATTTTAAAACTAGTTTGGGGAAATAGACGGGCAAAATGGCCGCGATGGAGGGCATAACGATTGGTTTGGGCGAGATGTTTTTTTAAAACTTCCCGACGGTGGTGATAGACAATTATTGATGGGTGATAATAAATTTTTTGATGATTATTGATTAAATCGAGACAGAAAATAGTATCTTCGCCCGGCCAATATTTGATATTAAACCCCCCAATTTGATTAAAAATAGTTTTTTTAATAACAAAATTGACAGTCGGATAGTCGTTAACAAAACGAGGAGACGAGACAAGGCTTCGATAAAGACCAGCTCCACCACTACCTAAAACGGATGACCACACTTGGCCGGAGGCCTGTTGCAAAATATTGTCGGTAATTGGGGTGAGGGCAGGGCCACAAAAGGCGGCATAATTGGGATGCAAATCGATTTGCTTTTTGATATTTTTTAACCAATTTTTGTCAGGATAGGAATCGTCATCAATAAAACAAAGATATTGGCCTTTGGATATCTTGGCTCCATAATTTCTTTTGATGCAAGGATTGGTAGATATTTTGTCAGTAATTACCAACAATTCATAGTTTTTAAATGATTGTTTTTGTAATTTTAGTTTAGTCTCTTTTAAAAAGTTGTTTTTAATCTTGATTGGAATAATAATTGAAAAAAATGGTTTGGTCATATTATTTTCCTGTATTTACCCGCATGTCTAGCTCTTTATCGTAAATCCATTTTCGTCTATTTTTATCGTCGTAATATTTTCTGAGACGTAAACGATAAAATACTGCCAGGGCATCGTAAAGACAATTGAGAATTATTTTTAGACCAGTGGCATGAGTTAAGCTTCCAAAATCGTAGGTCAGTTTGATGGGTGCTTCATAAATTCGGGAGAAACCAAGTCTATTTGAGACAGATAAAAGCTCTAAATCAAATGCATAATTTTTAAGTAATAACCGTGGTAGTACAGTTTCTAGTACATTGCGTTTAAAAATTTTTAGTCCCGCCTGGGTATCACGGACATTGATGTTTAATAATAATTTTGAAATGATTTGAGCACCAAAGGAAATGATTTTTCGATCTATGGGATAATCAACTAGTGAGGCAGGATGGTGTTTGGAACCTACAATAATATCGGCTTGATACCATTCAAGTTGTTCTATAATGAGTGATAATCCATTTGGATCAATTTCCATACCGGCGTCAATAAAAGCGATGTAGTCACCTTTGGACCTAGCCATGGCGTATCGAATGGCGTAACCTTTGCCGTGATTAGTTTTGTATCCGACAACTTTTAAATTTTTTAACTTAAGCTTTTTTAACTCATTAAATGAGTTGTCAATGTTTAGTCCATCGATAACAACAATAATTTCATAATCGTAACGGATTCGCTCCAAAGTGTCATGAATACTATAAATATCTTGACGGATAGTTTTGGCCTGTTTGTAGACAGGGACGATAATAGAAATAAAATGTTGTTTATTTTTTGTCATTTAATTGACATAAACGATAGACGGCTAATGTGTTGAGGGCACATAGTTGCCAAGAAAAACATTTAGCTCTTTTTAGACCTTTAGCAATTAATTCTTGTCGCAATTTTTTATCATCTAAAATTAGTTTTAATTTTTTGGCGATGTCGGGGACAGAATAGGGGTCAAAAGAAAGACCAGAATAGTCACTAATTTCGGCAAGAGAAGTGTGAGTCGAAAAACAAGTTGGTGTACCGCATTGCATGGCTTCTAATAATGGTAAACCAAAACCCTCAGATATTGATGGCTGGCAATAGACAGATGCTAAATTATATAAAATAGGTAGATCATCATCAGAGACAAAACCTAAACTTTTTAAATATCTTGATTGATGTGATTGCACCCATTTGATATCTTTGGTCCAAGGATCGTTTAGGACATCTTTGACGGCAGAACTACCAGAAATTATAAGCGGAATATTTATTTTTTGACAAGCTGTCGCTAAACTGGGAATATTTTTATTTCGACCAATATCGCCAACATATAAGACAAATTTATTGGGTAAATTGTATTTTACCTTAACTCTATCGAGTAACTTTTGATTGGTTATTTTTTTGAAATTTGAGTTAGCGGCTTCGTAAGTGGTAAATATCCTATCTTTGGGATAATTAATAATATCAAAAATTGAATATTTGGCGGTATGTGTCGGAGTCAAAATATATTTGGCTTGTTTTAGTTTTAATTTTTGTATTTGCCATTTGAGAAAACCTTTGATGCCGATAGGAAATATTTTAGGAAATAATCCTTTAGAAAATATTTTGGTTAATAATCCGACAGGAATTGTTTTAGCTATCTCGATGGGAATTAGGTCGTGGACGGTAACAATAAATGGAGTTTTGGTGAGGGGAAGAGTTAGAAAAAAGGGGTCGAAATAGGGATAGTGGAGCAAATCGTATTTAGTAGTTAGTGGATAGTGGTTAGTAATTAAATCTATTTGTAAATCTTGATAGTCGGGGTTGGTTTTGATTTCGTGTTGTAAGGCAGAGACTAAATTACGAGTATAGTAACCAACACCACGAACCGAATTGCCGTCAGATAAGGGTGAAACGTCAATAGCGATTTTAAACTTTTTCATTTTTATATAATTCGTATAATTTGACGTACATTGCCGGAAATCTTAAAGAGGAATAATATGAAAAAACAAATCCGGGAAAACCGTCCACAAAACCTTTATGAAGAAAATAAGAGAGAATAAACCAATGAATAGGTTTAATAAAGTAAAAAATTATAAAGTTATAGAGATTTATTTTTGTATTTTGTTTTTTTAAGTCAGTAGCTAAAAGAGAACTGTAACGGTCGTTACGCAGGATAAATCGAGAAAAAGTGGGGTCAGAGTAATGAAGTAAATCGAATTTTAAATGACCAATTTCCCCTTGTATTTGGGCCTGTTCATGAACATCTTGACATGGCAATTTACCTTTGCCATTACGATAAAGTCGAATAGTAGAATCGGGATAGATACCGCCTTTGGTTAAAAATTTTCCCAGGAAAAAATTGCGACGATTAATCCAAAAACCGTTTTCTGAAGGATTAGAATTAATTACTTTTAAAATTTCGTTGCGAAGGTCTGGGGTGACGACTTCATCAGTGTCGAGTTGTAATATCCAGTCACTAGTACAAGCGTCGATAGCTTTTTGTTTGGTGATATGAAAAATTGGTTGATGTTTGGTGTTTATAATTTTTACTTTGGAATATTTTTTGGCCAAAGACAGGGTATTGTCGGTAGATGATTCGTCAACAATTATTATTTCATCAACCCAATCGTGGACAGCATCTAAATTGCGAGTAATATTTGATTCCTCATTTAAAGTAGCCATGGCTATGGAAATCGTAGATTTATTGTTCATTTGGTATATATTGTAAAGCTTTTGCCGGTTAAATCAAAATCAGAGGCGTCGATGACCAAAGAACCAACAAGGACAAGGTCTGGGATACTAAAAGTAATGTTGTCAATTTGGGTGACAGTGGAAAAACCAAATTGGTCAGGAGAAGTTAACTTTATTTGATTCTGAATTTTAACTGGATCATATTTGGAAAAAAATAAATACAAAATATATGGCTGGTCATATTTATTGGTAAAGTAAATATTTTGATAATTAGGTTTTTGTTTTTCGACTAAGGGAACAATTTCGCTAAATCCCCTATTCCAAGCAAAGGCGTATTTTTGGGGTGCGTGGATAAAATAACTACTGAGAAAATAAGTAATACTGTATAAATAACAAATTACAAAAAACAATTTCCAAA
>VFLE01000060.1 GCA_009885205.1 Candidatus Shapirobacteria bacterium
AAACCGGTGTGGTTACTCCACTTTATTCCAAAATTTTTCACAACAAATATCAATTAGTCATCAATAAATTTATCGACAATTATTTATCTAGTTTTTCTCCCAACTTTTTATTTATCAGTGGTGATAGCAACATTCGTCATGGTTTTGGTGGTCACGGACTATTATATATAATCGACTTTTTTACCTTATTTATTGGCCTATTTATTTATAAAAATAAACCCACCAAATTAGGTCATCTATTTTTCTGGTTATTAATTTTGGCTCCCATCCCCTTTGCCCTGACTCGTGATTCCTTAGGCCCCCATTCTACCCGACTTATTCTTATGCTGCCATCCCTCATTTATTTTTGTGTTTTAGGACTTAAAAAATATAAATTTTTAATTATTATTTATTTATTATTATTCATCAATTTTTGGCACTATTACACTATCCATTATCCCCAAGATAGTGCCGCTGTTTGGCATTTTAATTTGGCTAATTCTGTTATCAGTTCTAAAAAATATAATTATGGTCAAATTTATTTTTCTGACAAATACGAACCTTTTCTGCCATTTTTCTTAAATTATCAACCCTATCTTCAAAAATTAAATTTAATAGAATCAAACACTAATTACTTTTCCGGGAAATCATTGGGCAACAAATATTTTTTTGGCAATATTAATTGGGCCGATTTTGCATCAATTCCCGACAATAGCATTATGGTAGTACCAGAATTAGAAAACTTACAGGTACCAAAGACCTTAAAATTACTCGAAAAAATTGACAAAAAATATGAAATGGCTCAAAGTTTTTATATTTATCAAATAAATGAAAAATAAAATTTATATTTTAATTATTTTTTGTATTTCTCTATTTTTAACCTACCGTTTAATGCGTTCGGGCATATGGTCAGTCCAAGATGACCTTCATATTTTTAGGCTATCTGAATACGACTTATGTCTAAAATCAGGTCAAATACCTTGCCGTTATTCACCAAATTCTGCTCTCGGTTTTGGTTCACCAGTTTTTAATTTTTATCCTCCCGCTACTTACTTTTTTGCAGAGATTTTCCATCTAATCGGTTTTTCTTTTATCGACAGTATCAAAATAATTTACATTGCCCCATTGTTTTTTGGCCCAATTTTTATGTTTCTCCTGGCCTCATCTTTTTTTGGCCCCACTGGCGGTTTATTATCGGCTTTAGTTTTTGCCACCGCTCCTTATCAAGCCTTAAATCTCTATGTTCGCGGGGCTCTCGCCGAAAACTTTGCCCTAAATTTAGTTCCCGTTATTTTTTATTTTTTCCTCAAAAAAAAACAAAAGCTAACCATTTTATTTCTAACTATTTTATTTCTAACCCATCAACTAACTACTCTTTATGCACTAATCTTATTAATTCTATTTAATCTAAAATCGCTCAAATCATTTTTAATTATTTTAATTTGGTCTTTAGGTCTGTCATCTTTCTTTTTATTACCTTCTTTACTGGAAAAAAACCTCACTACCAACTATTTAATGATTCAGGGTTATTTTAACTACATTATCCATTTTGCTACTTTAAAACAACTATTTGTCGACCGATCTTGGGGTTACGGAGCCTCGCTCTGGGGACCAGTCGATGATATGTCATTTCAAATCGGATATTTACAATGGCTACTCCCAACCATTGCTACACTTCTCGCTTTTTACAAAAAGAACAAGCATCGCTTCTTAATTTTAATAGTATTTATTCTCGGTCTATTTTTTGCCTTTTTAACTCACAACAAATCAACTTTTATCTGGCAGCTATTACCTTTTATGGCCTATTTCCAATTCCCTTGGCGCTTTTTAGGAGCCATTATTTTGTCTTTCTCGTTTGCATCTGGAGCCGTTATTTTATTTATTCCTCAAAAATTTAAAAATATTTTTGTATTTATAACTTTAATTATTTTAATTTTATTAAATTTCAATTATTTTAAAGTCGATCAGTGGCAAAATATAAATGATCAACAAAAGTTATCGGGGGGGAATTTAATTGCTCAACAAGGTGCTGGTATGACCGATTTTTACCCTAAATATGGAACTAATTTTCCCGCCGTCAATACCCCTAAAAATATTCAAATTACTAAAAATTCTCAAATCGCTTATGGTCAAATTACTGTTGATAGTAATCTATCCACCATCAATTTGCCCATCGCCTATTTTCCCCAAATGGAACTACGGCTTGACACCCAAAAAATTCCTTATCGTATTGACCCCGAATTTGGATTTATCCAGTTTGACGTCCCCCATGGTACTCACAGCTTTTATCTTCGCTTTTTAAACACTCCCATTCGAACTATCGCCAACTATATTTCGCTATTATTTGTCTTTGCCTTTATAATTAAGTTAATCCGTGTCACAAAATAAAATCTATTTTATTATTATTTTTGTCGTCGCTACCTTTTTCCGGTTTTACCAATTAGGCAATTTACCTTCATCTTTAAACTGGGACGAAATTTCTCATGGCTACAATGCCTATTCCTTAATGGAAACTGGCCACGATCAGTGGGGGCAATCATGGCCTATTTTTAACTTTCGCGCCTACGGTGACTATCCTACTACCCTCAATTTATATCTCACTATTCCTTTTATTTATTTTTTGGGGCTAAATTCTTTTAGCCTTCGTCTTCCCGCTGCTATTTTAAGTCTCGCTTTTGCCGTTCTCATCTATTTCTTTGCTCGTGTCATCACTAATAGCAAAAAACTATCTCTAATCGCTTTTATCATCGCCTCGTTTTCACCCTGGACATTTTTCCCTGGTAGGGGAGTCTTTCAATCAAATTTAGCTCAATTTCTCCTGTTACTGGGCATCTACTTGTTTATAATCAAATCAAAAAATAAATTAATTTGGATACTTTCTGCCATATCACTGGGTTTATCAATGTATTCCTACCACAACACCCGTCTTGTCGCCCCCTTAATCTTTACCCTGCTTTTAATTTTTTATAAACCAGCCAAAATTAAAACGATTATTTTTTCTGTTATATTTTTGATTTTAGCTATTCCCAATCTAATCAATTTAGCATCCTCAGATTCTCTGGCCCGCAATCGCTGGGTTGGTATTATTAATCCCACCTCCGTCAATTTAATTAACGAACAACGTCGATTGTTTACCGGTCCCCAAATTTTAAATAGGGTTGTAAACAATAAAGTTATCTATTTTACAAAAGAAGTTGCTTCTAACTTTTTATTATTTCTCAGTCCTATCCCTATCTTTTTTAATGGCAGTCAAAATTATCAATTTAATTTACCCAACTCACCTCTAATTTTTGTTTACTTTTTACCATTTTTTTATCTCGGGTTAATTTATTGTCTTAAAAATAAATTATTTATTGTCTTAACATTTTTTATAACTCTAATCCCCGCCGCCCTTACCGTTGGCGACTATCCCTCTATCCGTCTCACCATTGCCACCCCCCTTATCTATTTGTTCATTGTTTATGGCTTAAAAACCATCTCCTCAAAAACCAAAAGTTTTTTGCTACCAATTACATTAATCACCACTCTAATCTTTTTTGGACTTTATTGGCAAAAATATCAAAAATACAATATTGACTTTGCTCCAAGTTGGCAATATGGCTATCAACAATTAGTCACCGAAATAAAACCTCTTTATCCTCAATATAATCAAATTTTTATCACCAAAAAATATGGTGAACCTCACGAATTTATTTTATTTTATTGGCCCTGGGACCCCCAAAAATATTTAACCGATAAAAATCTTAATACCGATTTTCATGCCGACTGGTACTGGGTCAACGCCTTTGACAAGTTCAAATTTATCAATGACTGGGAAGTCAAAACTACCACTATTCCTAAAAACTCTCTTTTAATTACCAGTCCCAGTAACTATCAAGCTAAAAATTCTAAATTATTAAAAACCATTAACTTCCCCAATGGTTTGCCCGTTTTTGATATTGTCACTTATGATTAAAAAATTATTATTAATCATCACTGTCGCTGCCTTTTTAATCAGAATAGTTAACAATAATTATCCACCACTATTGTGGGATGAAGCCTCCATCGGCTACAATGCCTACTCTCTTTTACAAACCGGGCATGATGAATATGGCCAATTCTTCCCTCTAATCTTTAAATCGTTTGGTGACTACAAACCCGGGCTTTACATTTATTTAACCATTCCCTTTGTTGCTCTTTTTGGTTTAACCGAATTATCAGTCAGATTACCATCCATAATTCTGGGGTCTCTCCTCCCTCTATTTTTTTATTTATTAATTACTACTCTCCAACCAAAATCACAAAAACTGGCTTTCATCGCCGCCATCCTTTTGGCCTTTAACCCTTGGAACATTCACTTCTCTCGGGGGGCATGGGAGACCAACGTTTTACTTTTCCAATTAGTTTTGGGATCATATTTATTTTTAAAAA
>VFLE01000195.1 GCA_009885205.1 Candidatus Shapirobacteria bacterium
TATTATCTCAAACCAGATGGGATGAAAACCCGGGCAATGCAAATGAATGGAGATTGTTGCCACTAAAAGGAAATGACTACAGATACTTCAATAAAGGAATAATAAGTGAATCACTCAATGAGGCAATTATAAACAACATAAAACCATACAGTAACTTAACACTCCGACAGATTGAATACTCAATAAAGCAAGTCAGTCCATTCAATGTAGTAATGACAGAAGACAGATTTGCCGTATCATATGCATTCAGATATAACAGAGTAAGAAGATATTTGGAAGAAGGTAAAACACAAAACGAGATTTCAGATTTATTCGGCTGGGTAAGTCCAACTATCATTGCTACCTATACAAACAAACAACTCTATGCATATAATCAACCAATCCCGGAAGAAACATATTTTATAAGTGATAGCCAGGGATTGAATCTTGCAGATGCTAATGGTGATATGATAATACAGTAATAACTTTAAACAATGAATAAACGATACGACCAATACGACTATCAGGCACCAACTGGATCCAGAATTCTTTTGCATGCAGACCCCACCACCGGTGCTTTGAATAAAACACCATTAGATGAATTACCTGGTTCCGAATCAAAATTCACTCGGTTAAATAGCACATTTTCAAATCAAGTTACATCCGGTACATCTCAAACCGATACTTATCCATATACCATACCCGGCAACACACTAGTTAATAATGGCGACCTTCTACGTTTCATAATATGGGGAGATACACAATCTCCAGGAGGGCAGCAAACAGTCGGCTTTGATTTAAATGGTACAATAAATTTCAATAATGGCTATTTCAACGGCTATCCATTTATAGCAGAAGTAAAAATGATGAAAGTTGGTACTAATTTAATAAGACTCTTTATGTCGATTATAAGAGGTGGTGGCAACTGTGAATCAAGTATTATTACGGATGGTTCAATTGACCTCACTGCATCTATCAATCAAAAATGGACAATACAATGCGCAACGTCGGGCAGTATAACAGCAAGAGCATCGTTTATAAACAAAGAACTAATCTGATAACTGCCAAGATTTCATACTTTTTGCCAAATTGTCTCTTGCATTAGAAGCATTCTCCACTTTATATTTGCACCGCCTCCGAACGTATCAGGCTCTGCAGGGATGCAACCGGAAAGGATAGGAGGAGCAACTCAAAGCTTATACAAGGACGATAGCATCATAAAATACTACCGTCCTTTTTTCATACAATAAAGCTTTAGATTGCTTTATGACAAAAAATCCAAACACTCTACTCTCATGAGGCATCAATATCAAAAAGACTACGAACCTGCGGCAGTATCTGTATTGAAAGAGTTAATGAAAATCATCATTAGTATTATCATTCTTCCATTCCAGTATATATTGAGACTAATCAGAAAAAAACCTACTACTGGAAAACCAGACTTAACATAATAACTTCATTTTCGTCATTACATGTATGTTATGTTAAGTAAGGAATGGCTCTCTGATTAGTCTCATTTTAAAAATCAGATATGTCAACAAAAAGTAAAGCCTTCAACCGGTTCAGAACCTACCTGAGAAACAACAGAATAAAATACTCCAACAGTATCCTAAGTCTGCAAATTCAAAACATACTGATTAAAGACCTACCCGTCTCAGAGTACTTTAGAATCCAGATTCAATACATGCCTGGCATGTCATTAGAAGCCCCACACTGTGAACCAGACACCCTGTTATCCAAAGCATACAGCTTCAGAAATACAGTAATCCAAAGCACCAGATACAAGGAAATGCTACTAAATACAGGGCTCCCCTTGGTTTATCATAGTGATTATCCCTCGTCAGTCAAGTAACCTAAAAACCCCGCATATGTCAGACAATCGCCTACTACATGAAAAACTCATTTCTGAAGTCAGAAAAATGAGAGAATTACAAAAAAGATATTGGAGTTCCCAACAAAAAAACGACCTGCAGGCTGAATACAAAAGAAAACTACTTATACAATCAAAGATGCAAGAGCAAGTAGTAGATAACTTTATCGTAGAAATATCAGCCGAGCAAATTTCACTTGGGCTCTGATAGAATTCCCATACTACAAATAAGAGACAAAGCAGTTTTGATTTATGATGATTACATGTACTCAGGTAATCGTTATAAAAATCCACTGCAACAATTAATTTTAAAAAATGCAAGGACTATCAGATACAAAGGCATGCTCAGCTCGGGAGCCAAGAAGAGAATGGCTAAAGCCATTACTCTCCTGGTCAGCAGCAGTAAAACAAAATGGTTATTCAACGAAGTCAGCAAAAGATATTTCTATCATAGATTATCATTCATTACATTAACAGTTTCAGACCCTACAGAAAAATTAACAGGAAAAGAAGCACATGAAAAACTGCTATCGCATTTTTTGCAATGGCTTCGAAGAACAAAAAATGTAACTACTTACATATGGAAAGCAGAATTACAGGAGAATGGACAAATACATTACCATATTACATTACCAAATTTTATTAACTACCAGGAGATAAGAGACAAGTGGAATAATTTACAACGAAAAGTTGGATTGATTACAAACTACAGAGCAACAATGATGGCATTTCATGCCAATGGTTTTACTGTGAGATATGACTTAATAAAAAAATGGAGTTATAGTAAACAAAAGGCAGCATATGAAAAGGGGATAAAAGAAGATTGGCAACATCCAAACTCGACAGACATACATTCAGTAAGGAAGGTGACAGATATGTGTGCTTACATGGTAAAGGAAATATGTAAATCAGTACAAAATGAAAGTTCAATTGGCGGTAAAGTCTGGGATTGTAGCGATAATCTTAAAGGCTCAAAATATTTTTCCACAGTATGTGAAAATCATCACATTGATTTTATAGAACGGTCAATTAAAGAAAAAAAAGCAACTCAGATTGATGGCGAAAGGTTCACACTTATAAAATTCAAAGACAACATTGAAAAGGAAGTACTTACAAAAGAACAATATAAATTGTATGTATCATTCTTAAATCTCATACAGGAACAGTAATTTTATTACTCAAATACTCATCATGACAAAATCAGTATTATGGTTCATTCAAAACTGGAAAAAACTTTTGAGATGGTCAATTAAAATCTTACAATTTGTAGAAGATAACATACAGAATGGAAAACCAAAAGATGTCTGATGAAAATTTTCAATTATATACTCTTGTCAATACTACGTAATGATTTACGTAAACAAAGTAATCCCCCCTATAAAATCAAACCGGCTCAGCATACATTTTTTTTTGCACCAGGAAAAGCAAAACACGAGTGCAAGCAAAAAAAAATGATTGCTTCGCTTCCTACAGTTGAAAAAAAAAATTGAACAGCGGCACACCTGCTCATGGCATTTCGTTTCATTACACTTCGCTTCACCACGTTCGCAGCCATTCCTTAGCCTGGTCGGGCTGGATAAATAGCCAACACACATAACCAACTCACAATTTATCCATCACCGCCAAGGCTACCCCAGCTACAATACTCACTGGGTTCCGCTTCGCTTCATTACACTTCATTTCATTTCGCAGCAGTGCCTTTATTACAGGATTGAAAATTTACTATTTGGTATCAAATACACATGCTACGCATATTAGGTACATGTGGCGTTCACATGCTTCTGTATCTACCAGCCAACACACAACTCCAACGCTTCAGGTATCTACCGCATGTTCACAAATTATATATGCCGGGCGGCGCCGTTCGTCGTACCTCCTCTCTTTGCCGCCATGGCTTCGGCGGCCTTGCTGGCAGTGTGCAGCTTGTTTGTTTATATGGCCTCCACTTCGTTCCGGCCTTTTATTTTTGACTACCAGCGGGTAGGGTGGCACGGGATGCATTTTTTATCATTGCATGATAGCATGCATCCCTCCCACCTCCCACTGCACACTGCACCGCCTCGCAGGCCGCCGGCGTGGGAAGTATCCTACTTATCCGGATTATCGTGTGCCTCCCGGCGGGTTTCGCTTCCAGTTTTATTGCCGGGTTTGAAGTCGTTTACCATTATGAAGAATCCGCCGGCAATAAAACTTACAGCGATGCATTGAATACAAACAGCCGATGGACATTTGTAGGCAATCCGAGCAAAATCCCTGCGCCGCGGTAAGACAGGCGCAGGGAACCCTCCTTTTGAGCAGCGAAGTAATTCTATGCCGTAACTCCGATATTTCATTTGTAGGCAATCTCAGCCGGGTTTTTTGCCGTTCATTTGTTCCCTGATGTCTTGACCTCGTTTGAAATTGTTTGAAAACTTAAGACCGTCATTCGACTATCTGACGCCATTCTAATTCCACTAAGTAGAATTTGCAAACTATCACAATCCCGGTGCCTGGACACTGGCAATTATTTGGAATATCAAATAAACATGCTAACTTGGCGTATTATTTAACCAAAAACCGTAATTATGTCAGTCGTAAGTAACCCACTAATCGGACATTCCTCTGGAAAGATTGGTAATGTCGTATTCTCAACATGGAAAGGCCTTGATGTTCTCAAAAACAAGCCCATGTCAGTAGCAAACCCGAATACAGACAGCCAGCAGATGCGCAGGAGTGCGTTATCTCAGGTTGTATCCATCTTCCGGCAAGCACCGGGAGCGATTCGTGCAGGTTACAATAAACTGGCAGTGCAGATGTCGGAGTGGAATGCATTCGCCAGGGAAGTGCTGAACAATTCTTTTAATTACGCAACACCTCCAACAGCTACCTTGGTACCTGCGAATTTGTTGATAAGCAAGGGAACCATTTCCAGTACACCGATTTTGACGAATGTCAGTGATGTAAGCGATGGCACCATCGCAGTGACCTTTGCAACAACTGCAACTGACCCTGGTCAGTCAGCAGGTGACAAGGCAATCGTCGTAGGTTTCAACAGTACCACCGGCGATTGGACAGGTGGCACAACTGCCATGCTTCGCAGCAGTGGCGCAGCAAACATTCCGCTGCCAGCTGGTTGGGTAGCTGGTAATGTGACCCGCATATACCTTGCGTTTTTCAATTCATTGAGTGGTGAGTCTTCCGATTCCATCAATGCAACAGGAACAGTAATTGCATAAAATTTCAATCCTATAAAAGACACTAGAGCCAGCCATCAAATGGCTGGCTTTTTTTCTTCATAAAATAAATTCTCATACAATGGCAACCTATAACAAATTCAATTCATTCACAGAAGCACTAGGGGAAAAGAAATTCAATCTTGCAACAGACCAGTTAAAAGTTGCATTGTGTGCTGCCGCCAATGCACCAGTGGCAGGAAACAGTGTGCTTACTGACCTTACAGAAATAGCATACACAAATCTGTCAACAAGAAATATTACTACCACATCATTTAATACCGCTGCAGGCCTTGCTAAACTAATATTGGCAAATCTTACACTGACTGCATCAGGTGGATCCGTTGCCACCTTTCGTTATGTAGTAATTTATTCCGATACATCAACTAATAAAGATTTAATTGGATGGTATGATATTGGAAGTAATATAACTCTGGCAGACACTCAGCAACTACTTATATCATTTGATCAGACCAACGGATTACTTGATATTATTTAAACCTGTTACCATATGGCAACACGTTTGTATTTTTCTTCAACCGAAGGTGCTGATGTAAATGCTAATTATTCTTCGTATTGGAATTACATTGCCGAGTATTCAAGAAGGAAATTAAAAGACATCAAAGGCACTTCTGCTATCACTATAGGCTCAACAATAGGTCCATGGACAGCGGGACAAAAAGCCCTGGACAGACAGTATGTAAGTCGTCCAATGTTTGGCGGTATAGAATTCTCCAACGGCCTCGGCATTACTATCAAAGGTCAGTTAATGGTTAGAGAATTTGCCAATACAGATAATGTAAATACTTTAATTTTTGTTGTAAGAATTTGCAATTACTTAGGTAATACTATAAGAATTGAATGTGTTGATGCAAGTGATGCAAATCCTGAATTCATTAATAATGCTACCTGCAGAAATCATTCTTTAATTACTACTAATCTACAGGGTTCATATACTACTGTTGACGGTGATAGATTAATAATTGAGGTCGGTTATACTGATAATGCAGGTACCACACCAGAAGCTGCTGCCAAATTTGGAGAGAATGCCACAGATTTACCTGTTAACGATACTCAAACAACAGATGGCGCCGGCTGGGTTGAATTTACAAACAACATAACATTTTTTGATTACTTACTTACAGCAGAAAAAGGTGGTTATGCAGTAACAGGATACAATGCATCATTCACAATTATCAATAATCTCACTGCAGAAAAAGGTAGTTATCTACTTACAGGTTATAATGCTTTATTTGATACAGGAAACAATCTTATAGCAGAAAAAGGTAGTTACACAGTTACAGGTTATGATGCATCATTCACAATTATAAATAATCTCATAGCAGGAAAAGGTAATTATCAGGTTACAGGACACAATGCATCATTCACATTAATAAACAATCTCACAGCAGAAAAAGGCAGTTACATAACCTCCGGTTATTCCACTGCCTTCACTATAATAAACAATCTCACAGCAGAAAAAGGTGGTTATACAACTACAGGTTATGAAGCATCATTCACAATTATAAATAATCTCACAGCA
>VFLE01000126.1 GCA_009885205.1 Candidatus Shapirobacteria bacterium
ATTTCGGGTGCTTGAAAAGCATTTACTCGTCTTAATGAATAATTCCCCAAACCCTTTCGGTTATTTGGTTTTAATTCTGCTATATGTATATCTGGTGACGCAGTTGACCCTTCTTTGTATCCTCGGATGCCTAATGAAAAAGCAGTTCCTTGTCTCGGTTTTAAATTTTGCATTTTGTTTATATTATACAATAGATTTTAATCGGTTAATTGGATTTGACTATAACTAAACGAAACCTCTACTCCTTTGTGTCCTAACGTTTTTTTCAAAAAGAGGTTCATATTTTGCGTTCCTCCATATTCTTTGTATGCTAATGCTCCATAAAGCTTACGAATAATTTTTACTGTTTCATCTGGATAATAGACCTGAAAACATTCGTTCAAAGTATTCATTATATTACTATTGAGTTGTTTGTCTTCGTTATAAATTTTTACATTTTTATACAAAAATAATACTTGGTTTCTAATACGTATAAATTCTTCATTTGTACAACCTATTAACGGGCGAATACATGATACTTCGGCATCTTCTTTTCTTTTTTTACAAATATTAGAAACAATAATTTCGTTTGAATTTTGAGGCTCAATTGTATTTAAAAAAACATCTGCGGGCCTACCTCCATATACGAAGAGACAAAATAGAAACATTTCTTCTTTGGTTTCTTTTACTTTTAGACTATCAATGACATTTATAAGGGAGTTGTATGAAAAAGTTTTTTTAATTGTATTATTTTTTTCTACATTTTCTCGATAATGTAGAAATTGTTTGTCTTTCACTTCTTTTGGTATTTTTAAAAGAAGTAAACTTAATTTATATTCTATTGTATCTGGTTTCCATAAATTTTTACGTAATTTTACAAATAGGTTTTCCTTCGTGTGTTCATTTAGATACAATCTTGAATATATCGTATTAATACAATTTAAATAATAACTCAAATTTACATTTTGTTTCAATATATCATGACAGTCTTGATATAAATTTTGTTTAAAGTTTTTATTACCATAATGAGTGATAAATTCTTCTTTCTTTTGAAAACTTACTAATTTTTTAAAATAACTTTCATCAGTGTCATCATAAGGGTCAGTAGGTGCGGTTGATGGTGCGGTCACAGACGCAGTTTCTAAAAGATCATTAGATGATAGGTTATTGACTATATTTATATTACTATTTTTTAATATATGATGTATAACAGATAGAGGACAGGCTGTTTCAAGAGATATTGTAATATTTGATAATTTTAGGTCAATACATTCATTTTTATGATCCTGTTGATAGCATTTATTGCATATTTTGAAAAAAGCCATTTTATGATATTGTAATTATATTATAAAATGGATTCTAAACGCTTAAAAATCATTCTCGATAATATTTTTAATTGACTACCCAAACTATATATTTGGCTACCCAAACTATATATTTGGCTACCCAAACTATATATTCGGCTACCCAGAAATAAATAGTTTTTTTTGTTGTATTTCTGTAATCTCTCTAATCTCTCGCTAACTATGGATACATTTAAAAAAAAAATAAATATATATA
>VFLE01000041.1 GCA_009885205.1 Candidatus Shapirobacteria bacterium
TGATCGTCCTACCGTGATACCAGATATATATATGGACACGCTTAAAGTATATAATTTTAATCTCGTAAATAATAACCCTAAAAAATATATAGCTGAAATAACGGCCGATGCAAAAAAACTAAGCAGTATCGAGAAAACAAATGATGATATCTCAAACAATATGAAGAAAATAATACAAGAACATATTACAAAATTAGAATCAATAAAGACTAACTGTAATAACAAATGCGATAAAACCACAGAAATATATAACGCACTCGCTATACTAAACAAGTGGAAACAAATGGAAAGACTTTACTGAGTAATCGCGTTAATCTTCCCATAAATCAAAATACTCATACTATAATATGACTATTTTACTCCCCATCACTATTTTTATTCTCGTCCTATTTCTCTATATTTATGTGACAAACCAATTCAAAAAGAGCGAAGATTTAGACATTTATGAAACGGATTATTCCGACAACAAACAATTACAAGAAATATGCGAGATTAGACAACCCGTTCTTTTCAATCTGTATCCCGTTTGCCCCGATTTTTTCCATTCCCTTTCAAATTCGACGCTTTCCAGCCTTGGATCCTTTGATGTAAAACTAAAGGATCTCAATGATTATTACACATCCGAAAACACAGTAGACCCCGTTATATTGTCGCTACAAACCAGTCAAAAACTTATGGAAAACGACGAATCCGCGCATTTTTTATCGGAAACAAACACCGATTTTTTAGAAGAATCCGGACTTAAAAAACCATTCGGCTTACTCGACGAATTTTTAAAGCCCCATTTTACCACGTATGCCAAGAACGATATCCTTCTTGGATCAAACGGCGCAATTACGCCTCTACGATACCATACCAATTACCGACAATTTGTATGCGTCAATGCAGGAAAAATACGCGTCAAAATGACGCCTTGGAAAAGCTCCAAATATTTGCATCCCGTTAAAGATTATGAAACTTATGAATTCTATTCGCCGGTTCATCCAGCCATCCCACAAAAACAATATATCAAGGATTTCGAACGCACCAAATTTTTAGAGTTCGATGTTGTCCAAGGCTATGCTCTTTTTATTCCTCCCTATTGGTGGTATAGCATCCAATTTTTAGAGGGTCCGAGCAATATTGTGTCTAGCATTGCCTATACGACAATTATGAACGTTGTCTCCAATATACCGGATCTCTCGCTGTATTGGCTACAGCAACAAAACATTCGACGTAAAGTTCCGAATAAGATAAAGGAAGAAATAGCCGTAGAAACAAAAAAGCCCATTTTAGAACCCATTTTAGAAATCGCCCCATTATCAGAAAAAATCAACGTGGACCCCCCTTCCGAAGAAAATTGACCTTATTTCAAATAAAATACTCATTCCAACAAATAAAAATGAAAGAAACTGATGTAGAAGATATATCGCCGTCACGCGATAATTTTGCATGCGTTATTATAAAAAATACCGGTTCCGCGATCGAAGCGGGCACTTGGGCCCTGGGTTGCGGGATATATAATGGATTCACTTACATTACCAAACATATTCCGGCGATTTGTCCAAGGAGTAAAAAGCAAAATACAAAATGCTACTCAAAACGACAAAAAAATATCTAGCGCCAATATAATAGAATGAATCCGATTCTCAAAAAGATAATATTACCCGGCATTATTTTGCTGGCCCTTGATTTTATTTATATAAATTTAAACCGAACTGCGTTTGAAAATCAAATCATCGAAATTCAGCGCGTTGCCCTCCGCATAAGGACATTCCCCGCAGTTCTATGTTATATTTTTTTAATCGGCGGACTATATTATTTCATATTAAAAAATAACCGCCCTGTTTTTGATGCTTTTTTATTCGGTCTCGTAATTTATGGAGTGTACGATACGACAAATTACGCCACTTTGAAAAAATGGAATCCTAGATTTGCGCTTATGGATACCCTTTGGGGTGGCGTGTTAATGGCCCTGACTACTTCTATTGTGTATGCTATCTAGAGGGGGAAACCTTAGGTTTCCCCCTTGCCCCCTTCCTCTATAAGGGGAAACCTTAGATCCCTTCCTCTAGGGGGAAACCTAAGGTTTCCCCCTTGCCCCCTTCCTCTAA
>VFLE01000145.1 GCA_009885205.1 Candidatus Shapirobacteria bacterium
AGAAGAACCTGAGGAAAAAGAGGAACCTGGACAAGAAAAAGAGGAACCTGGACAAGAAAAAGAGGAACCTGGAGAGGAAAAAGAGGAACCTGGAGAGGAAAAAGAGGAACCTGGAGAGGAAAAAGAGAAAAAAACAAGAAAACCACGTGAAAAAAAGGAAAAGGGAAAAAAAGGAGTACCCGAGACCTTAGGTGATGTCGACCTATCTAGTATCCAAGCCAGACTTCCCCCAAAAAACGCTTCTGTTATTCGCGCATCTCCCTATTATATGACCAATCGCAAATTATATATTGAAAAACTTGGACCGCTGTTTGCCGAATATAAACGCGAACTTACCCATGAAGAAAAGGTAGAGTCGTGCAAAACACAAAATACAAGCGCCGAAATCAAATTGCTCATACATCAAAAAGTTGTGCGTGATTATCTAAATCTATATTCACCTTATCGAGGCCTTCTTTTGTATCATGGCCTTGGAACAGGAAAAACAATTAGTTCAATTGCCATTGCAGAAGGTCTAAAATCGCATAATCATATTTATGTCATGACCCTTGCCTCATTAAAGATGAATTTTTTCACACAAATGAAAGATAGCGGAGATGCACTTTATAAAAAAAACCAGTTCTGGGAATTTGTATCGATCGAAGGGGAACCGGATAAAATACCTGTTTTAGCAAAAGCACTCTCGCTTTCTGTTGAATTCGTCAAAAAGAACGGCGGGGCCTGGCTTACTGATATTGCAAAAGAACCGAATTTTAGTGATTTGGCCGAGGATGATCAAAAAGCGGTCGATTCACAAATCGACCAAATGATTCGCGCAAAATATACCGATATCAACTACAATGGTCTCAATAAATCCAAGATGGACGAATTAACCAAAGGGAATAAACGAAATCCTTTTGATAATTCCGTCGTTATTGTAGATGAGGTCCACAATTTTGTCAGTCGCATTGTAAACAAACTCAAAGATAAAAAATCTATTTCTTATCGCCTTTACGAATATCTAATGAGTGCAACCAATTGTCGTGTTGTTTTTTTATCCGGCACACCCATTATCAATTACCCGAATGAAATTGGTGTTCTCTTTAATATGCTGCGTGGATATATTAAAACTTGGACATTTCCCATTCGTATTCGCGAGGGTGCAAAAGAAAAACCGAGCCGCGATACTATTTTGTCATGGTTTAAACGTGACAATTTTAAGACATACGATTTTGTCGATTTCGGTGGAGATCATTTGACAATTACGCGAAATCCATTTGGTTTTGTTAATACATCTAGCGATTTAGGCGAGAAAAAACCGAAACTCAAGATCATAAAAGGAGGAAAGACCAAAGTGAAAGGAATAAAGGAAAAGGGTATGGGCAGGGGGAAAACACAAAAAAATCAAAAAACCGGATTGCTCCAGATTGAGCATCTCAATATTCCCGATGATTCCGAAACCTCCGAATTTCATCGCGCGCGTCTTGGAGCAAATGGCCCGTTTGATCTTCGAACTGGTGGTGGTGTATTTGAAGACTACACCGGCGTCAAATTAGACGATACCGGAAATATGGCTGATGCCGATTTTGTCAAAACCGTGAAACGGATTATGGATAAAAATGGATTCGATATTGTTGATTCGGCCATCAAATTAGTAAACAACAAAGCTTTGCCAGATGAAGCAAAATTATTTTTGGAACTGTTTGTGGAATTGGATGCTACCGACATGAAAAACAAAAAAATGTTTCAGCGTCGTGTTTTAGGGTTGACCTCTTATTTTAACAGCGTGCAACCTGGACTTTTACCTGATTTTGTTCCCTCAGAAAACGATCCGATTTATCATATCATTCGATCGGAGATGAGCGCCTATCAATTCGGACTTTATGAAAAAATTAGAACGGAAGAAAGCAAGCAAGAGGGGAATAATCGACGGAAAAAAATAAAGTTGGCCAAACAGGGTGCCAATGAGGATTTATTCAAAATATCTACGACATATCGCATCGCGTCTAGAACATGCTGTAATTTTGCTTTTCCGGATCCTCCGGGCCGTCCTATGAAAAATGCAAATGATTACGGCGGAGAAGAAGAAAAAGTGGATTTAGACGAGGTGGGCGAAGAACCCGAAATTGAAAAGGTGAAAAAACCTCGGGTAAAAAAAGGAGGTGCCGATGATTTAAAGCCAGATGTTCCTGGGAAAATTATAAAAATCCGCGTTTCCAAGAAAAAAAAAGATACTGTGAAAATACGTAAAACCAAGAAAAATAGAGAAGAAAAAGGAGAGGAAGAATCCGAGGAAAAAGAAGAATCCGAGGAAAAAGAAGAATCCGAGGAAAAAGAAGAATCCGAGGAAGAAGGAGAAGGGGTAGAATTCGA
>VFLE01000177.1 GCA_009885205.1 Candidatus Shapirobacteria bacterium
GCAGTTATTGCGGCCGCGCCGCATTGAAGATCAGGCAACCGACATATGGTCAACTTTCAACGTGGTTCAAGAGCATATAATAAAAGGCGGTGTGCATGGCCGTAAGATAGATGCCAATGGCCGCGTCGCGCGCATGTCAACCCGCGAGGTTAAAGGCATAGATCAGAATGTCGCGCTTAATCGCGGCCTTTGGGTACTCGCTGAAGAGATGCGCAAA
Organism: Candidatus Shapirobacteria bacterium; assembly: GCA_009885205.1. Classification (GTDB taxonomy): domain Bacteria; phylum Patescibacteriota; class Microgenomatia; order UBA12405; family UBA12405; genus UBA12158. The sequence continues at coordinate 218 of VFLE01000177.1, forward strand.
CTTGTTGCCTGATAACCCCATGCGCCCGGCGATAAACCGGGCGCGCACAATGAAAGGCAATAAGCCATGAGCACCCAACAAACAGACCCGACCATCACCCGCGCAATAAGCATCATGCGCGCCGCGATGGGCATCACTCAACCGGCAATAATTGAGCCGATAATTCAGATCGCCGCGCCCGAAGTGGTCGCGCCTGTATCTGTGCCACAAAAAGCCGTTGCAAGTGCCTCAAAGCCCGTTAAAAGCCGCGCAAAGCCGCAAAAAGAGATCGGCAAGCCGCCGGTGCGCGATGTCTGGTTCTACTTGCTAGGCCATGACAAAAAGGCGAAGGCGGTGCATCATGATTAAAACAATCGCCGGGGCGATGCTTATGTTGGCATGGGTTTACGGGTTCACAATTTTAATGTTTTCTTTTTGAGAGGGTACATCATGTCTAAAATCAATTTTATAGTATGCGGTGCAAGCATTGAATATGAGCTGCATGATGTAGGTAAGAGCGAAGAGCTGCGCATCAATGGCGAAGTCATCGTGGATAATTGTGGCGATGTTGGCGCATGGGGCGATGACTATCATTTTGCTGTTGCCGGTTTGCATGGTTGCGCGAAAGACGCCGCCGAGCAAAAGTATTTGCGCACCCGCGCAGAGGCTTTAATCATTTCAGAAATATTCTGCCTTCGCGAAACGGTAAAGGACTTGCAAAGTGCTTAAAACTATAGCCGGGGCAGCGCTTATGTTGTTCTGGGTTTACGGGTTCACAATTTTAATGTTTTCTTTTTAAGGGGTTCAAAATGAACACACAGCAAAAGCACGAAATCGCAATCAAGGCCGCGCAAACGGCCGACCTGTTGCTGCAAGATCTGCAAGAGGTAAACCGCGCCGACCCGTATTGGTCAGTTATCATCTTGCCAGAGATCGAAAAGGTCGCGGCACTGAAATACAGGCTGTATCAAATAGCGGCACTGGTGGAGGTGACAGCATGAGCCTATTGCGATCACCCGCAAAACCTGCTAGACTAGCCGCCATGAAAGCCTATAACTTCCCAAGCGCGACAATCAAGGTTTACCCAGACCGCACATGCCGAGAGTTCCCGAAGTGGTGCGCCTGTATCAGCGTTGAGCGTTCGCGTGAGTATGTCGCGCAAGCCTTGAGAATGATGAGGTCAGTATGTCATTAAATCACCCGAATCGAAGTAGAAGGCGTGGCAGTGCAGGCGAAACCCCGACCGCAGACGAAGTGAAAGCGGCAAGGGGTACGCTTACCCAAGAGCAAGCCGCCGCCATGATCTACACATCGGGCAGGCGGTGGCGGTCTTATGAGTCAGGTGAGTCGCGTATGCACCCCGCCGCTTATGAGTTATTCAGAGAAAAGGCGGGCAACCAATGAGGGCGTTATCAGTCAGACAACCATGGGCGTTAGCAATCGTTGACGGTGTGAAGACCATCGAGGTCAGATCGTGGAACACGGCATACCGGGGCGAGTTGCTTATATGCGCCTCAGCCGCGCCGAAAAACGAGTTTTGGTCAGACGAGAATTTTGACCCGCCTATTGTGCGACTATTGCACGCCGGGTGCGTGCTGGGTAGTGTTAAACTCGTTGACGTGCGCCCGATGGTGAAAGCCGACGAATACGAAGGCGGGGCATTCTGCGAATTTTTCAAGGGCGCATACGCCTGGGTGCTAGAGGCAACCGGCAAGCAATACCGGCCAGACAAGGTTATAGGCAAGCTCAAACTGTTTGACGTGCCAGACGAAAGCCTGATTTTACTCGCGCCAGGTGACAGGTTCTACAATTATCCGCCGGTGCAGGGTGAAATTAAGTTGACAAAACGCTGCAATGTGACATAGACTTAAGTGGCCGAATGTTTCGGCATCCTTAAGGAGTACGATTATGAACGCACGTCAAATAGGCGCTCGCGCCCGTGGTGTGACCCGTGGGCAGGCCAGCAACTTGGCAAGATCGCGTGGTTTCGGTGGCGCAGGCGGTTAATGCCTGGGCTGTTCGATGCAGTAAAGGCGGCGTCACTCGTCACAAGTGAAGTGATCGTCGCCTTCAGTGCTGGTAAAGATTCATGCGTAACGATCGACCTATGCGCCAGACACTTCAAAACCGTCAAGGCGTATTTTCTATACCAAGTGCCAGACTTGAGTTTTCAGGAAGCCGCGTTAAAATTTGCAGAGCAAAAGTACGGCATTGAAATAATGCGCCTGCCACACTTCGAGGTTGCCGACTTCCTCAAGTATGGCGCATTCTGTAAGCAAGATGCGAACGTTCGCCGTGTCAAGCCGCTTGAGATGTATAACTACGTCAGAGAGCAAACAGGGATACACTGGATCGCCGCTGGTGAGCGCATAGCCGACAGCATCATACGCCGGGCGATGATAAAGCAATCGAGCGCCATAGATGTGAAGCGCGGCAGGTTCTACCCAGTGGCAGAATGGAAAAAGGCCGACATAGTGCGCTATATCGAGCATCACAAGCTCAAGGTATCGCCCGAAGCCCGCCTGCTGGGTCACAGTTTCAGATCACTAATGCCCGAAGACATGGCGAAGATTAAAGAGCATTACCCAGCAGACTTTGACAAGATATGCAGGGTTTACCCGTTCGCTGGAGCATCGGCGCTTAAATTCGAGATGACGCAATGACAGAGATAAGTCAAACAGAAATGCGCATAGCATTGTTGAATATGCGCGAAGGTTTTGCATTGCATGTAGAGGCGGTACAAATGGATGCAAAACTCAAGCGGGCAAAATTTCTTGCTTTAGTTAACGAGGGATTCACGGATCAGCAGGCAATCGAGCTAACTAAATGACAGTTTCAAAACACCAGTTGCTTATAACAGGAGCGTCCTACTCGACAAGTGCGGTATTAAGCACATGGCCGAACTGTTCGTGTAGCAAGTAAAGCAACACACGCAAGGAAGGTTGCAAATGCACGAAGTATCTAAACATCAAACTTTCGTCATGGAAAGAATGCTTCGCAGCTCAATTCGTGAGCATCCGAAGAATCCACGCGTGATTACGGACAGCGCCAAGAAAAAGTTGCGCGACAAAATTAAGGATGTTGGGCTACTCCAACCTGTTATTTTCAATAAGCGTACAGGCTACCTGCTTGGTGGACACCAGCGTTTAGCTGTAATGGATGGGCTGGAACACTATAAAAACGGCAAGAATGACTACTATTTGGATGTTTCAGTGGTGGATATGGACGAGAAAGCTGAGCTGTCTGCGCTTGTCTTCCTCAATAACACCAGCGCAGCCGGTTCATGGAACACCGACCTGCTGGCAGAGTTGAACATCGATTTTGGCACGACCTTTGACGCTATGGGCTTCGACAAACTGGACGTAGA
>VFLE01000114.1 GCA_009885205.1 Candidatus Shapirobacteria bacterium
CCTCATCGGCCAGCTCCTTGGTTAGCTCGGCTTCAATTATCAACAAGGTATATTTTCCTCGAACAATTTTGGTAATTAGTACTATTATTGCCAAAATTGTTGATTTTTTGTTTGCTCTGATTATTCTCATTATTTATATGGCAATTTACCAAATACCCGTCAATCTCAATGTTCTTTGGATCATCCCTATTTTTTTTATCCAACAAATATTTACACTTGGACTATCTCTGTTTTTTGCCGCCAGTAACCTACTTTATCGTGATATTCAATATTTATTGTCACTCATTCTTACTCTTTGGCTTTACTTAACTCCTGTCATTTATCCTGCCGACATTGTCCCCGATAAATTTAAAATATTTTTTCAACTAAACCCTATGGCCGTGATTATTAACGCTTATCGCCAAACCGTATTGGGTGGAGGTGCCCCAAACTATCTCAGCTTGTTTGTTGCTCTATGTGTTTCACTTATAACCCTACTTTTAGGCTTTTCTTATTTCAAATCTCGCGAAAAAATATTTGCAGACAATATTTAAAACTATGAACAATCCAATAATAAAATTCAACAAAGTAACAAAAAATTTCTCGAGAAATAATCACAAAACCTTTAAAGAATTTCTCCCTGCCCTTTTTATGGGTGAGCAAACAGTTGACAAGTTTACCGCACTAAAAGATATTAGTTTCGAAATTAAGACCGGAGAATGTGTTGGTATTATTGGTCCCAACGGCAGTGGCAAATCAACCATCCTTAAGCTTATAGCTGGGGTTATGACACCATCATCAGGTACTGTCGCAGTCAAGGGTAAAATCAGTCCACTTATCGAGCTTGGAGCTGGTATCCACCCAGAGCTAACCGGACGAGAAAATATTTATTTAAACGGCGCCATTCTTGGTCTAAAACGCAAACAAATAGAAGACAATCTTCAAAGCATTATTAATTTTTCCGAAATATCAGAATTTATTGACCAACCAGTCAAGCATTATTCGTCAGGTATGTACATGCGACTAGCTTTTTCCATTGCCATCCATGTTGATCCCGAAATTTTAATTGTTGACGAAATCCTGGCCGTCGGCGACGCTGATTTTCAAGCCAAATGTTTTTCCAAAATGGAAGAATTTAAAAAGAGGGGAGTTACCATTATTTTTGTCTCCCACTCTCTTACCCAAATTCAATCTTTTTGCACCCGGGCAATATATATAAATCACCATACTATCCAAATTGACGGCAAACCCGACGTTGTCTGTTCTAAATATCAACATTCAGTTTAAAAGTGAGAATAGCATTTGTCACCTCCGAATTTGTCAGTGAAAATTATTTTGCTGGTGGTTTGGCCAATTATTTATATCAAATAACTCAGGCTTTAAAAACTGCAGGTCACGATCCAGAAATTTTTGTCTCCTCAAACAAAAACCAAGACATTGTTTACAAAAACATTATTGTTCATCGTGTAAAAGTAGACAACCAAAACTTGGTCAACCAAAGTCAGCTATTAAACAACAGACTAAAACAAATTCATCAAAGTCACCGTTTTGATATTGTTCAGTATTCTAGTTGGATGGCAGTTGGCTTAAAACGAATTTACTCGGTTCCCTCTGTTGTCCGTCTGTCCAGTTTCCACAAAAACAAGCTCGAAATTTCTGCCCTAAAAAGAAGCGACGGGGTTTACTCTCCCAGCCTAGTAATTGCCACGGAGGTCTCCAAACATCTCAAACAAAACATAAAAGTGATCGAGACGCCATATCAAACAGAAATTAAACGACTTGATTATTCTGTTTATAATAAATATTTAAAAAATAAAAGATATCTGCTATTTTTCGGCCGACTCACCACTGGTAAGGGTATAGACGAAATCGTCCAAATTATCTACCCACTCCTCAAAAATAATCCTGGTTTATATTTTGTTTTCATCGGTGACGGATCGGTCGGCAATATAAAAAAATCAGCCAAGGTTTACGCCGACCGGGTTATTTACATTTCGCCGATTAGGCATCAATATTTATACCCCATAATCAAAAAATCTTTAGCTGTTGTTTTACCCTCCCGGGTTGAAAACTTATCTAATGCCTGCATCGAGTCCATGGCCCATGAAAAAATTGTTGTTGGCACGGCCGGCGCCAGTTATGACCAACTCATTATTCATGGTCAAAACGGTTTTTTGGTCAACATTGCTGATCCTGCCGATTTACTTTCAAAAATAAATACTATTCTAAAACTAACAAAATCAAAAAAAACAACTATCGAAAAATCTGCTCAAAAAACTATCGACCGACTCCAACCCAAAATAATTGTTCAACAACTTATCAAATATTATGAAACCTTAATAACCAAGTTTTCCCAACAATCTACCTTCCAAAAATTGCTCTCTTTATTCCAAAAATTTGCTTTGCATATTGTATTTTTCTGGGGATTCTAGACTTAATTACTCCATCCAAGTTTGTTCGACATAATCGAATATATTCCGCTTTTAAATTACCATCTTTATAAATCTCATACCACTTCTTCCAATGCCACCCTATATTTGGATCTTTTAATGGATTTATCTCATACGAAGAACCACCGTTAACAACCTTTTTTTCAAAATGCTGATATGATCTGATAGAAAAATGGTGAATAGAGATATTTCTAAGAATTTCCCATTCATTTTTTACCACCCCTTTCACTAAATGATTTCCATACCAAATTTGACTATATCTATTTGAAGTTATAATCTTCGGAGGAGATTCATACAGCAAAAATTTATTACTCTCCATTTTATTAAAGTCATAGGGGTTTTCCAATGGGTTTGAGACAACATACTTAAAGTTACCAAAATTAAATTCAAGGTTATCTAAAATTGGTGGCGGTAAGTAGTTTATCACCTTTACATAAGCCACATCTTTAACCCCCAAAACAACGTCCCTTAAATTACCGTCAGTCGCCAACCACATTTCATCAGTATCAGAATGAATTAAATAGTCGGCCCCATTTTCAATTTCATGTTGGGCCATTTTTGACACCCACCTATCTTGTTCATAAGTATGTTCATTTTCGATTGTATAATCCAAATATTTCATCCTTTTATATTTTTCCAAAATGTCAATTGTTCCATCAACTGAGCCATTATCAGTCACTCGGATCCAGTCAACCCCCGAATTCAAATGATGACAAATATTTTGTTCCAAAATATCCTCTTCATCGCGTACCAACAAAGTCAATACTAATTTCATCTTTATCTATAATATACTGCTAAAATACAATTATGGTAAGCGATATTTTACAAACTAAACAGATCGATCCAAAACAAGCTATTAATATATTTAAAAAACTTACTTCATCTATTAATATTCAAAATCGACAAATTGCCAAAGAAATCGATAGTACCAAACTACAAATAAACTATTTTGAAAACAACATCAAATTAATAAAATCATCCAAGTATTATCGTTTTCTAAATTTTATAAAAATCATTTTTAAATTCACATGAAAAATTCATTTATCGAGTCATACACCAAGTACATATCCCAAAAAAAAATAAATAGCAATCTTAAGCGCAAACTTAGTCGAACCAACCAACATCGCACCATTGCCTGGAATGAATTTAACAAACTAACCATTATCATCCCATTTAAATTGTGGCAAAAATACAATTATTTTAAACGATATTTAATCAAACCCATCTTTTTATTTCCCTTTAAATTAGCCATTATCATCACCTATACTATCACCATTAGCATCTTCTATCTAACCCACAAACTAATCTATTTTTTAACCTACCCTTTTTCAAAAGCACTAAATATCCCGTATTCAAAAACTAAAATTGATGGTGTTAGTTTTATTATACCCACCTGGAACAAAGCCGAAATGGTTACCACCTGTGTTAAAAAATTAGCATATATTCTCGAAAAAGAAAAACCTGAGCTTCAAAAAGAAATTATCGTTGTCAATAATGGTTCAATCGATAACACTGTCAAATCAATCGAATCTATTATTAGTTCAATTCCAATTTCGTTAATTAATTTTCACGACAACCTAGGTTTTGCCCCAGCTATTAACGCCGGCTGTCATAACGCCAAATATAACTACGTCTATCTGATGAACAACGATATGATTCCCAAACCAAGATTTTTTAGTTCCATTATTAATTTTGCCAAAACACAAATAAAACAAAAACATAAATTTTTTGGAATAGCCTCACAAATTTTCTTTTTTGACAAAAACAAAAGACGAGAAGAATCTGGTAAAACCTATATTTACCCCTATTTTGGAATTATTCGCGCCGCTCACATCGTCAATCACCAGAATCTCCAACTACCCTCCTTCACTTGTTATCCCGGTGGGGGATCTTCGTTACTTAACAAACACCTTTTTCAAAAACTAAATGGGTATGACTTCAAAACTTATCGACCTATGTATTGTGAAGACCTTGATTTAGGTTATCTCGCCTGGCGTCTTGGATACCCATCATATTTTATGCCCCAATCACACGTCATTCATCACCATCGTTCCAGTTCAAAGAAAATCGGCACCGATCCTTCACATTATCTTTTCAAAAATTTACTTGCTTTTGCCATAAAAAATTCATCTAGCTTTTCGCTTTTCCTATCCCACATTTTGACCTTCCCTCTTTTCGCCTTAAAAGACAAAAACCACCTAATATATATGCTAGAAATATTACCCATTCTCCCATCAATATTAGTTTCAAAAATTTTACTCTTAAAATACAAAACTAAAATATCAGACTCAGATTTATTTGATTTTATAAACTACGAACTAAAAAAATGTCAAAACTTTTAAAAACAAAATTATTTTTAGCCGGTGGTATCTGTCCTTTCCCCAAAAATAGTGGTGGGGCTACTCGCTTCTATCACACCATTAAAAACTTAGCCAAATATTTTGACATTTATTTACTGTTTTGGCAACCTAGTGACTATCATCTAACTTCAAGCGACATTAACTTCCTCGAAAAATATACCCGTTATTACGAAACTATTTCTTCTCCCACCCACCAAACCCAAAACTCAGCTTTTTCCGACAACAATCCCTACTGGTTTTCCACATGGCACCAGCCCGATGCCTTGCTTACCGCCCAACGCATAATCACCCAAAATGGAATTAAAATTGCTCAAGTTGAAACCACCCAGATTGCTTACTTAATCAACGCTATTCCCACATCAGTCTACACTATATTTGTAGCTTATGACGTTTGCACCATCTCTTTCCAACGCCGATTAGCCGAGATTCCTTTTGGAGCAAGATATCTCGTCCATGCTATTCGTTACCTAGAGATACATTTTTATGAAAAAAAATATCTACCAAAATTTAATAAAGTCGTTGCCATGTCTCCTGTCGATCAAGATGAGTTTCACCGACTATTTAACATTTCCAACTGTATCTGTGTTCCCAATGGCATTGAGTCTGTAGATTTCCTCAACAAAAGTTCCATCACACCACCCATAAAAATTGGTTTATTTGGATCTTTTAACCATCCTCCCAACCGCTTTGCCTTCATTTATTTCTTACAACACATTGCTCCAATTTTAAGTCACAACAAAATTGATTACAAACTTTTGCTCGTCGGCAACAACAGTACCAATGAAGTCCACTCTTTAGTTAACCACTTATCACCAAAACTAAGCTCAAAGATTATCAATCTAGGATTCATAAAAAAAACAAAGGATGTTTTTAAAAAATTTGATTGTCTTTTCGCACCCTTATTTTCTGGTTCTGGTACTCGAGTCAAAATCATTGAAGCACTCAGTTTTGGTGTTCCAGTAATTACCAGTCCCATTGGTTCCGAGGGCATCAAAACCAACAATCCTTTTTTAGCTGTCGCCCACACTCCTCAGGAGTATGTCAACGCCACCAAAAAGCTATCATCTATTTATACATCCAAAAATCGTCTATCATTAAAAAAATTCTTAACCCCATTTTTGTGGTCATCAGTCTTTTCAGAATATGTTAAGTATTTACATACCAAACTAACACATGATCTATGATTGCTTCATTTTCTACAATGAACTAGACATGTTGGAAATCAGACTCAACACCCTCTCACCATTTGTCGACTATTTTGTCTTAGTTGAAGCCACCACCACTTTTTCAGGTCAATCAAAACCATTATTCTACAAAGTCAACCAAAAAAGATTTGCTAGATTCTCCAACAAGATTATTCACATTGTGGTTGATGATATGCAAAACGCTCCCATTATCACCAACAAACCACCTTTCAATACCTTCGAGGTCTTTCAACAAAATTCCACCGTGTGGTCAAAAGAATTTTACCAAAGAAATTGTTTAGTACGTGGTCTAACAAATGCTAGCGACAAGGATCTAATCTTAATCGGTGATGTTGACGAAATTCCCAGTCCTAAAAAAATAAAATCCGTTAAGTTTTCACTAAAATCTACAATATTCGAGCAAGACTTTTATTATTACTTCTTAAACTGTCAGTCTCCAGAAAATAAAATCCACGGCACTAGGGCTGTATATAAAAAATATCTAACTACTCCTCAAGAAATTCGAATCCAAACACCCAAATCCTCTCACGTTATCAAAAATGGTGGTTGGCACTTTTCCTATCTGGGAGGCTTTACTCAAATTACCAAAAAAATTAAATCCTTTAGCCATCAAGAATTAAATATCCCTCAAATAAATAATCTTAAACGACTTAAATTTAATATTGATAACAATCTTGATATATTTGATCGTCCATTTTCCTACCACATAGTTAAAATCGACAAAAGTTTCCCTAAGTACATTTATCAAAACACTAATAAATACAAAAAATATATTAAACCTATCGTTAAAGTTGATCAAAACCTTCAAAATCTTCGTCAAGAAATTATTGCCAATCGTCAGAAAATATCTGACCAGGACTATAACAAACGCTGTCTACAACAACAAGTTAGAAATCTCGATAACGAAAAACAGATATTAAGACAAGATATTTTAACTACAAGTCAAACACTAGAGACCATATACAATTCAAAAACCTGGCAAACATATCTCATCTATAAAAAAATAAGCAGTTATTTTATGCATTGATACAAAAGTGTCTCAGAATATAGAGTCGAATTTTGGAAATACCAACCATTCTGATCAAGGTCAAGTCTAGTACATTTTCTATTCTTCGTCCAATATATTAAATTTAAATTTAACCACTGCTTATTACCAATCACCAATATTTTGTTTTCACTATCAACCCTTTTTAATAATGTTTTAAAATTTCCTGAAACCAGTTTATTGTTTATCAGTTCGCCATATTTAGCATCGTCAATCGCTTGCACCACCGACGCACCATTATCGCTAGCCAAATAGGCCAAAAATGATTCTTGACCCCGATAGGCAATCACCACCGTCTCCTTATTACCAATTATTGACTTGTAATCATTTGCAATATTACCTAACCGATCTTTTCCCACCAGTCTCCAACCTTCAATATAATATTTTATAAAATATGGCCTGTTGGCCGGACTTTTTAACCACAATAAATTTGGTCTCCAGCCAAAATCAGTCGATACCGAACTAAAACACAAACCTACAAATATTAATAACAACAACCAATATTTTTTAAACTTAAAATCATATTTAATATTTAATTCGTTTATTAAAAACAGCCAATATACCGCTACAAAGGTCAATAAATACCGCGAATACCCCATCAACACTGACCA
>VFLE01000119.1 GCA_009885205.1 Candidatus Shapirobacteria bacterium
ACGTGATTAATCACGTCTCTACGCAATTCATCAACATTATTGTTATAAATTCCCAAGGCATATTTTTCAATATATTTTTCATTTTCTTGATAATAAATTTTGCCGATTTCAAAAAATTTGGGATTAGGTAATTTATATTTTTGATATTGTTCTAATTGTAATTTTAATGAAGGGATTAAACTTTGGCGTAGATAAACAACTTCGGCATTGATACTGTTTTCGGTTTTGATGACTGTATTTTGATCTGAAGTTTGGGAAACTAATGGCCAAGTAATAACTTCGTCATAACCCTGACTAACTAAATCATCTTTTAATTTTTCAGTTAAATAAATTATTTTTGGGGTGATATTTTTTGTTTGTTTGTAGTCAATTGGTTGATTGATGGGGATGTTGTTATATCCGTAAAATCGGATAACTTCTTCGGACAAGTCTTGCGAAATGGTAATGTCTTTGCGAATAGACGGTGGAGTAATTAAATTATTATTTATAGTGCATCCGAGATTTGATAAAGTATTTTTGGCAAAGTCTACTGGAATATTTATTCCAGAAATAATACTGGATGAATTGAAATCAAAGTTAATTTGAGGAATCGAAATTGGATTTGGATAGAAGTCATAAATCTTTGAATTTATCTTTCCACCTGAATGTTTGATGATTAATGAGGCAAGTTGGTTGAATGCTAAGGGAATAGTGTCAGGGTCAAGATCTTTTTCTAGTCGAATGCTGGCCTCAGTAACAGTTTTTAATTCTTTGGAGTCTTGTCGAATTCGAACTCGATTGTAGGTGGCAACTTCAATAATTATATCGGTAGTTTTATCGTAAGTACCGGATTTTTTGCCACCGACTAAATCGGTGCTAAGCACCTCTTGAGGATTGCTGATAACTAAATTTTGAGGTGATAATTTTAAAATTGTGCCGTCGAGAGTAGTAAATTCTGTGGTTTTGTTATTATTATTTTCCCAAATTAAATTGTCTCCGCAAATTGTGGCATCGAAGGCATGGTTGGGAATACCATACATGAACATAATGTAGTTGGTCAAATCAACGATACTATTTACTGAATTTATTCCGTGGATCTTGGCAAATTTAACAAGCCAATCTGGTGATGGGCCAACTTTTAAGTCTGATATTTTGACACACATAACTCGGGTGACATCAGGGGAGGTAACGGTGATAGGAAGATTATTATTTGAAATATTTAATTTTGTTTCTGGAATTACTAGTGGAATGTTATAAAGAACTGACAAATCACGAGCTAAACCATAATAACCCAGACAATCGCCGCGATTAATTTTTATATCTAAATCAAAAACAATTTCATTGTCAATTTCCTCGTAAAAATTAGTGAAATGACCAATCATGGTAATGTCATCACGTAATTGTTTGGGTGAGACTGACAGGTCGGGGAGAAAAGTTTTTAAATGTGAATATATGATCTTCATTGTATAAGTTCCAAATTACAAATTTACAAGTTCCAATCAAGTTCCAAATTTACAAGTTCCAATTGGAAATTGTTATTTGTTGATTGTGATTTGTTTGGAAATTGTTTTTTGTTTTTTGTTATTTAATTTATAATTCAGTAGGTTTATAGGCTAAATTTCCACCCATTAGGGTTCTGATATCGGTAATATTTTTTTGGGCCATGGTCCAACGGTCAAGTCCCATGCCAAAGGCAAAGCCAGAATATATTTTTGGATCAATTCCGGCCATTTCTAAGACCTTGGGGTGGATCATGCCACTACCTCCCATTTCAATCCAGCCGGCGTATTTGCACAAAGTACAACCCTTACCCTGACAATTAAAGCACTGCATATCAGGACCAACGCCTGGTTCGACTTCGGGATAATATTTACACCTATAACGAACGACAACGTCAGGACCGTAGAGGGTTTTGAACATCAAATCCATGGTGCCAATTAAATCTTTCATAGTAATGCCTTTATCGACAACGACGGCTTGGTATTGATGAAAAACAAAATGATTACTGCGATTAACTTTTTCGTTACGATAGACACTGCCTGGAAAGGCGGCGCGGATAGGTAAATTTTTTGATTCGTTTTGTAATAAATATGATTCGATAGTTGATGTTTGGGTTCGAAGCAACAAATCTGGTTGGTGAATATAAATGGTATCTTGCATATCCATAGCGGGATGGTTGGCAGGGACATTTAGACGCAAAAAATTATATTCGTCAGTGACTATTTCGGGGCTATTGTAAATGGAAAAGCCTAACTTTCGAAATACTTCGTTCAATTGGCGTTCGGTTATTGTTATTGGGTGAAGATGACCCAATTTAGGTAAACTAAATTGGGAATTTCTAATTTCTAATTTCAAATTTCTAATTTCAGGAGAAAAATTTTTTGATTTAATTAAATTTTCTAAATCATTTTTTAAAGAATTTAATTGGGCACCGTATTCTTTGGGGTTATCTGCATTTTTTATTTCGGAAAATAATTTATTGATAAGACCATTGCGACCCAACAATTCAATGCGAATTAATTCTAATTCTGCCGAGTTTTCGGTATTATTTATTTTGTCTGTATAATCTATTTTTAATTTGTTTAAATCCATTGTTTATATATTATATAATTTTTTATTTAAGGAACAGATACATGGATCTGTTCCTACAAAAAAATCCCCTTTCGGGGATTTTATTTTTTAAATTAAAAGCCCCTCTTATTTTAGGGAAGTAAAGATGGCTTTGAAAGTGGCAGGATTGGTAATTGCCATTTCGGAGAGCATTTTACGATTAATTTCAATTTTATTAAGTTTCAATTTGTTAATAAAAACAGAATAAGACATAGAAAACTCTTTTAGAGCGGCATTGATACGGATAATCCATAATTTTCGCATGTCACGGCGACGGATCCGACGACCGTTGTAGGCGTATTGACCGGCATGGAGAACGGCTTCAGAGGCGACCTTGTACCGAGTAGACCTAGTCATCCAATAACCCTTGGCAGCTTTGAGAACTTTTTTGTGAAATTTACGTCTGACGACGCCTGTTTTGACACGCATATTTTATAGTAAACCTAATAATTTTTTAACTTTGATGGCAAATTTACCTAAAACCTGTTGCTTACCCTTAAGCCTTCTTAATTGTTTTTTGGATTTCTTGCGGCGTAAATGACGATTGAACGATGACATACGCATGACTTTACCATTAGGGGTAACTTCAAAACGATTGCTAACTGATTTTTTGACACGATGTCTTTTACTCTGTTTTTCCATTGTTTTTTGTTTTTAAATTTTTTACTGGTCCA
>VFLE01000073.1 GCA_009885205.1 Candidatus Shapirobacteria bacterium
AGAAGAAGAAGAAGAAGGAACCAGTGCGCTAGTAGAAGGTTTTTCTCCAGCCCCAATAAAAGAGCAACAACCGGAAAAACAAAAAAAGAAGGACGTAAAGGCTTCAGATGACCTCACACAATTAGATGTTGTTCCCATTTTTAATGATACTGGGTTAAAGTCAACTCGAAACGTGGAATACGGGGGCGGATGGCATAATCCACTTTTGAAAGAAACATTCAAACGGATTATTTATTTAGATAGCCAGTATCGTAATCTATCGTCATACCCCTCGTCCACCGATTATACGTTTAATCTATCCGACCCTCTTTTGGATGTTTTATCTCTCCGACTACATTCAATAAATATACCATATTCTTGGTATACAATACCAAAAGCGAATGGGGCGAATGATTTTATATTACAAGGAACTTCGCCCGGTATAAATGACGGGAAACATGATATTGTAATAAAAATACCCCCTGGAAACTATATTTCCCCCACCGAATTAGTAAATACTGTGCAAGATTATATAACAACAAATCTCCCGATGTTGTATCCAGACGTTAGTTTTAATGATACTTCGTTAACGTATGATCCCGTTTCTACGTTTGCCAAATTAAATATAAACTTGAATGCCACCTATACAAAAAGCGTATTATTATTTCCCACAATAAGTAATGCATATGGATCAGATGCCATGAGGACGCAAACCATACCCGGATTTCTTGGATTTTCACAGGAAAAATATGTGTCAACTGAATTAAATTCCAGCCATTTACATTGTCAAGAGAAAACACTAAGGCGAGATGACGTTCCCGCATTTTTAAATCCGAACGATATATTCAACATATATGAAGACGGCCCAAATAAAAACGACTACTTCACCATATATTATTATACACACGGAGATACGGTAGAGTCTATAACGATAACATTGGATTCGGAAAAATCCCCTTTTTATATATCACCAAAACAATATACAAGATTATGCCTTTTTGATAAAATAAATGCCGCATTACAATCCAGTGAGAATCTAATGGATTCCAAAATAGAATTAATCGATGTGGAATATCATGACGCATCCCATATAAAACATACGTATCAGACATATAAGATAAATATTGAGCTGGATAGGTCCAAGATTTTTCATACAAAAAATACGGCAATAAGTATAAAATTTCCCGAAGAAGGGGAAAATAGTCTACCGGTATGGACTGGTCCACAATCCTGTTTTTTATTTGATGAGAATTATACCATCGCTGAACATATACCGATGCATCATATCGAGTCTGAAATGAGTGCTATGGAAATGGAATATATAATAGACTCTTCACCCTATATTATTTTTAATTGTACGGCGGATCCGAACTATACGTATCGAGTCGATATTCCAAATTCATCAGAAAACGGATATACACAAAAAGAATATACCGACGCAATCAATCGTTCCGTCATGGAACAATCGAATACATTTGATATTTCTTTGAACTTTTTTGTCCAAGAAGACAAAGATACGTCTTTATTGCACGTAATAGTGGCCATTTTCAAAATGACGGAAGATAATCGCGTTTTAACAGAGCTCGATTATCAAATCGAATTTTATGACCAAAATGGGTATTATGTGGATATGTACGGAGAAATAATGACATCATGGCATTATTATTTGGGATTTTCCAATTCTTTATACATTTTGCAGAATTATAACACGCCTACTCATTATTGTGAGTTTTACGCAGAATATCCTATTCGTGACATCGAAATGATAATAAATGAGTCCAATAATACAATTGTAATCGAGCAAAAAAATGTCAAAACGACTGTTGTAATTCCCTCGGGTGCTTATACGAGAACCACGTTATATAATGCAATCAATAATGAATTTTCGAAAAATGAAGTGACCAAAGGGGTATCCATTTCTTCCAAGATAAATCCAAATACAAATACCGTAAAAAGTATATTGAATCTAAAAGCTGTTACCACATATTCAACGAAAGATTATACTCTCATTTTTTATGATGTGCTCGCATATGGGTCTTGTGTAAATATTAATGGAAAGGGTGTGGTGAATAGTACTAAATGGGATTCTACGTTGGGCTGGCTTTTGGGATTTCGCAGCAAGTATGAATACGTCATGAAAAATTTTCTTATAGGAAATAAATTTACGGTAATCGGTAATACCTCTGTAAGTGTAAATATAATAAATCAATGTTTTCTTGTCTTGGATGACTATACACAAAATCACCTTAATGATGGTGTGGTAACAATGACAAATGCGGACAAAGATATACCATTACCGGCGTATACAAATCGGGCATTAAACCGATGCGATCCAATTACGGGTCGGTCTGTGCCCTCTTTTACAAATACGTTGACAAATGGTAGCTTATCACAGCGAAGAGTATATGCGACACAGCAAATAACACAAAATTTTACGCCACAATTCAAGTATAATACAGACCCGCCGTTTATTAAAGATATGTTTGCCCTTGTTCCAATAAAATTACCTACGAATCATGGAGACTGTTTTGTTGAATATGGTGGTACATTGCAAGACAATGATCGAAAATATTTTGGTCCGGTGAATATACGAAGGGTTCATGTACGTTTATTGTCTGATCGTGGTCAAGATATAGATTTGAATGATAGAAATTGGTCTTTTTCGATTATATGTGAATGTCAATATACTGCCAATAAAAACGAGGATCCAAAAATGGACAAAAAAAGTGTCAAATGAAATGGTATCCGCGAATCAAATATTTAACAATAATACCATAATATATTTCTTGAATAAAATTATACAATCTATCTTTATATTATAAGATAGTTTGTAAATGCCCGCTCTGGAAATACTCGATTTGATTGGGTATTATGGTCCATTGATTCAATGTATTATAACTACATCACAATTACTAACACAAAAATCATATCTTATCGGATATGCTGTGTTTTTATACATAAATACATTCGCAAATAAATGGCTGAAGATACATTATAAACAAGCGCGTCCATCGGCGGAAAAAGAATCTGGACTCCCTTTAGATTTACCCGAAGTGGATATTTTTGGGTTACAAAATTCCGAAATATATGGGTTCCCATCGGGCCATGCGCAATCGATTGTATTTTCTGTTTTTTATCTGTTTTTTGTAAAACGATCTTGGATTCTCTTACTCCTCGGACTATTTTTATCGGGGTTGACCATATTACAACGTTGGAAATTTAAACGCCATACGTTAAAACAATTGGCGGCTGGATCTGGATTTGGTATAATAACGGCTTATGTCGGATATTTTATTACAAGTCGGTGTTTAAAAACGGCGTACAGTGTCGCCAATTAGAATCCATATTTGATTCTTGTAATGAAGGAGAAAGGGGTTTTAGGGGGAACCTATAAGGAAGAAAGGGAGGGTCCCCCCCCACTCCCCTTAAAATATATAATGGTAATATAAATGTCAATTGTAACATTAAAAAGAAAAACACAAACGCAATATAATAATATGAGCGTGAGCCAACCGAACGGATTTTCTATCAATGGTGGGTATCGCAATCTTGGTTATATCGGAAAAACAGCGCTGACGAATCACTATCCTCGTACATTAATGAATGGAGACGTAATACGTGGGCATGGGGGATGCTGTGGAACATATAACGTGACACCGATAGTTCAATCTGGAATTGTGTCTTACCAAGATAGCAGTGTCGTAAAACCTTCGGTTCTTGGAACGAGCGGTATGTTGAAATCGAGATTTCGCTGGATAACACGCCCTCAGCCTTTTGCCACAGTAAAACCAGATTACAATCAAAACGTAAATGATGCATCGGACAGAACAGAAATCAAAAAAAATAAATCAATGATTTCTACCGCGGCATGTAACGCAAAATTTCCGGTGAATTTCGCCAAGATGGCGCCCTGTCAAAAATGCGCTGCTATGAAAACAGTAGATTACATTGGAAACACCATCACAAAACCACAAGTATCCATAACCAAGCCTAACAAATACATATCACAGGACGATTATTTACAGCAGAAGAAATTCAATTGTGCGAGTTTTGACAAAGTATTTGTTCCGTCGCCGAATTGCGGACTTTGTTTCGCTTGTGGAGGTTCAAGTGTGTAAAAATCAATATAATGATAACATATATATCATTATATATATGTTGGGGGTGGCAAACTTACGCTTGGATTTATATGAATTCCAACCCGTTTTCAATAGCGAAAGATTCGACTTTGATGTGTATACGATTTACGAAAATCCAAGACAATATACCATTGTAATTAAACGGCTCGATGAATCAGATGGCTGGGGAGTCCCTATCAAAACACTGGCTTACTATACGGATACAAAACAATCAGTCATTTACGAAATAGGACCATCCCAAGACTCGGAAAAACGAGTACAAATAACTACTGATTTTGAAATTTATCCGCTAGAAGATGAATCGTGTACCCAGCGCCTTTCTAATTATTCCATGGTGACAAATTTCCCACAACCCAATAAAATTTCTCGCCAAGATTTCAATATATTATTTAACACTGATTTGGTTATATTGCCCACGCAGTTATATGCAGTGGGAATAAAGGATCGAACGGTGTATATATACACCGAAAAATACGCATTATTTAACGAAATCATCCGAAGCATCAATCACATAATAACTGCGTATTTTACATTTCGGGATCCAAATATCCCCTTTTATTTTTTGATTTGCTCGGGGGACGGATATATGGAATATCATTTTCCGTCTGAGCGAACAATCGCACGTAAAATGCAGGAAAATGAATGTGAAGGAAAGGATATTGTTGTCTTGGACAATCCAGAAGAATATGCGGTATTTGATAGCCGAAATACATTTGTTTTGGCCCAAAGTTATCAAAAAGGTACGCCGAATGCATTGGGAATACCCGATCGACATTATTTTTATTGTAATTTGTACCAGTCGTTTCGATCATTTCATCGGGGATTGCCATTTGATCAAAAAATAAACAGGGTTGCATATGTGGGCCGAATCGACCGAGGATCCAAGTATAATTATACCGAACGGCGGGATATTGATATGAACCCACGCCATTATTTTTTCAGCGACGCGGTTCCCAAAATGAATATTGATTGCTCAAAATATTGGATAAATAGCCAAGATTTAGTGAAATATAAATATATCTTGGACATTGATGGAATGGCGTCTACTTGGGATGCGACTGCATGGAAACTTAATTCGGGATCTGTATTATTCAAGACGGATAGTTGCTGGAAACAATGGTTTTATGAGGAATTTATGCCTTGGATTCATTATATTCCAATAAAGGACGATTTTAGTGATTTAGATGAAAAATTCGTATGGTGCGAAGAACATCAACCTGCATGCGAAATCATTATACAAAACGCGATGGATTTTTTTCAAAAGGTTTATCGCCATCAAAATGTAGTAAAGTATACGTTGAGTATTATTGATAAATTACAAAATTGAATACGTTGTAATAAATAATATAATTATAGCAAATTGTATTATGGAGACCGAAACGCGCGAGACCAAAGAAGAGAAAGAAAAAAGGCTGCTTGACGAATATATAAAAACACTAACTCCCAAAGAGTATAAGGCCTATTTGATTGCCGAGTCTCATTTGGCAACGTCTTTCGATCTGGGAAAAAGCAATGGTTTTTTGAAATATCAAACGGCCTAGGACTTGGATCTAAGATTTCCCTTTATTTTCCCATATTTTTTTAAAATCACGATAATTAAATACTTGTTTTTGTGTATCCGAATTTTTTTCTATTCCGTCCAAGAGGAAACGGGATACAGAACCGTCTAGTTTTGCTATTTTTCTTTTCATTGGCGAAAGAACCTTCCAATTGGATATACGTCCAAGATAAATAAATTTGTTTTTAAAGGATTCAGAAAGCGGAGCTTTGGGAACATTCGATATTTTGGAAGCGGCTTCCGCGACAATTGGATCGACCGATTTCGAATAGCTCTTCAATCTGGCAAAGGGCCCGTTTTTTGCGCGAATCAAGTGTCCAAGACCATTTTTATTCGCCGTTTTCTTCTTTTCCGCCATATCTTTTTCTTCTTCTTCTTTCTGAAGAACACAAAGCGCAGAAGGAAAATCGATTGGCGTTTGCGTCTGATCAAAAAATAAATCACGGCATCGAAATTGTACAACATATTTCATGGCAACTGCATTCAACAAAGGATACGAAATTGATTGATCTGAATAATAAGAAAACCCTTGCTTGTACGGATCATAAAACATGACTACATTACCTTTCGGTGTCGACTCGAATAAAATGCGACGGCGCCAAAACAACTCCACCCAATTTTCCGGTAATTTCATGATTTCGGCATATTTGTCTCTTGTATAAAACACAGGATCAATTGTCGAATTGTATTTTTGAAAATGGTCGGAATCATATTCGATATAAGTGTTAAAAAACCGTTTCTTTTTATCGGATATATAAATATCATCCGGGTTTCTTTCCGGAATTTTGTTTTCGCCTTTCTGTGTAATATATGGTTTTTTATACCATCGCTTAAGGAATAATCCAAGAGAAAAAAAAGAAACAATTGCGCATGCAGAAAACACCCCGATATATTTTTTTGTCAAAGTAAACATAAACATTGTATATACACTTGAATAAACGATTTTATATTATTTTACGCAGTTTTTTTAAGTATTTCCAAGCGGCGATATTCGAAGAGATCATTCATCTCTTTATCTAGAAAAGGTACTTCAATGCGATCATACGTTTTATATGGATTATCGGGGTGGATACATACCAGATACATTGCCGTAACCTTTTTTCCATATTTCTTTTCCAAAATTGTTTTATAGGTATTCAATTGCAGCGAATAATGCCAGAAATTTGTGTCCGGCAAATGAGAAATGCATGGTGTTATCGCTGATTTGTTGAATCCACTTTCATATGTAATTTCTTTGCATCTTTTCCAATCATATATCTGGATAGTTCCGTCCGGATTTTCGAAAATCATATCGATAGACCCGGATAACTTGAGCTCTTCATAATAAATCATCCATTCTGTACGGTATGGCTGTAACTCTGGAAAATCTTTCACAAAAAGGTGAAACCACTTATATTCTAGGCTATCATTTTGCACAGGAATCCCATTATACCAACATTCGATATCATAATGCATAGCCGTTCCGGCTCCAGAAGCAGCATCACGATTTTTGTCCCAATCCGAAAGAATTTGCTCCTTGGTCATTCCATAATATTTATATTTTGGATCTGAAATTCGACGCCCATTAAGTATACCATTTACAATCTCCTCGGCATCAAATTTGGGAAAATGGCTGTGATTCCATGTGGTTACCGAGGTATATCCCTTTTCACCATGAACCGTGTATATATGTGGCCCTTCATCAAAGGTAATAAATGCGTCACGCGGATGGGCGTTCATCTTGGCCAAATAATCGGGGACAGGTTTAACAATAGAGGACATTTCTGTTATTATTATACATTTGTTTATAATTTATTAAATCAATTTTTACAAATAACAAATATCGGAAAAATGACAAGGCAATGACATAAAGACTAGATAATATAAATTTATAAAATAAATGA
This sequence comes from Candidatus Shapirobacteria bacterium, assembly GCA_009885205.1. Classification (GTDB taxonomy): domain Bacteria; phylum Patescibacteriota; class Microgenomatia; order UBA12405; family UBA12405; genus UBA12158. Next base: position 7,560 of record VFLE01000073.1, read on the forward strand.
TTGCGGAATATGACGGGTTTAAATACAAAACGAATGATGTGGTGTTTTATAATTCAATCAACCAAGGTAGATCTGAGCCATATCCCCGAGAATTAGATGTGGTTAAAAAATATCTATCCATGTATCCAGATAGAAATAATACATTTATAGACGTAGGGGGGCATATTGGAACTACATCACTTCCTTATGGAAGATTATATAAAGACGTAATTGCATACGAGCCGAACATTGAATCATTTTCATTTTTTTTACAAAATCTAGAATTGAACAATTCGAATAATATAAAAGTACACAATAAGGGTGTATATAATAAAACGACATCGTGTAAAGTGATTCCACACGAAGGTGGAAATTCGGGATGTTTTTATATCCAAGAATCGAATAACGGAATACCTGTGGTGAGACTTGACGACGAACAAATACAAACCAAGGTGGACTTTATAAAAGTGGACACGGAAGGATCCGAATTATACGTATTGGAGGGGGCCCTACAATTAATAAAACGAGATAAACCTCTTATTAATATGGAAACCAACGGACTTAGTAGCAAGCATTTTGGATATAGTGAACAAAAAATTTTTGATTTATTGGCTTATTTGGGATATGAAAGATTTGATGACGATAATAATAATCCCTTTTTTTATTGCAAGTAAGAAGTCGACTCTTTATTCGATTTCTTTAATTTTTTGTTCTAGTTTACCAAAGAACCATTTTCTCATATCAGATTTTCGCCGATCATCTGTTTGACCATTTCCATTAATTTTTTGCATATAATCCAAGTATTTATCTTTATCAGAATCCGTTGATTTTGATAAATCCATATGAATAAGCTGCCAGCGGACGAATGCTTGTAAGAATCGATGCATAATGAGATCGATCCATTGATCAAATTCCGCTATCGATAATATGCGCCACCGATTCTCGGGTATAACAACATCAGAATAAATGGATTCGCATTTGTCATAAATATAGATTGTTCCTTGTTTCTGAGTAAACGCTCGAATTGGAGGAATTGGTGAATTTTCCAAATAGGACGAAATAGAAGCTTTCATTCCCTTATTTAGCCCCAACGCAAATACACCAGTAAGGTGATCATCGGATATATAAATGGAAGTTGACCATTCGGAAAACCCGATAAGTGGTGTCGGATTGGCTGTGCTATGCAGCCACTCCAGTATCACCTTTCGTTTACGTATATTTGTCGAGCCTTTTAATGAATCGACTTCTTTTTGTAACTGCGATACTTGCAATGCTAAATATTGAATCAGTTTGAATTGTTCTTGTGGGCTTGGTAAATTTTCGATAATATCCAAGTCTCGCTCCTTGGACCTTTTACTCCGATAAAAGTATTCGCAAGTAATAACATGTTGATCATATAAATCCTTGAATTTGAATCCCCGGTCGCAGTAGATACATTGTGTCTTTTGGTCCATTTTTATAAAAAAGAATGATGTCTTATTTTATAATCAATTTTTTTCAGTGAGCAGCAGCTCAAGTAACGCTTTTTCGATATTTTTTCCGGCATATTTATTCGTAAAATCATAATTATATTCATAATCACCCTCACATAATCTTGATTTACATTGTTGTGTCGCTGAATCACAATTCCAACAATATCGCGTTTCGCGTTCATTTGTAACATAATACCTATGTTTTCCGTTTTTTTTGACTATTCTACATAAATATTCATTGTTTTTATTTTTAATGGGGGTTTTACTATTGTTTAAAAATGCTACATCATATTTGTTGCTAACCGAATAGTTGTGACAATACGTTGTATATTTGTAAAAAGATATGGCATTTGAATGGGGAATAATAAATTGAAATATTTCTTGCTGAATATCTTTGGGCAATTTACCTATAAAATAATCGATTGTTTTGGTCATTTTTTAATTAGATGACGTCATTTGTTTTAATTTGTTTCAATTTTACACATGTCTCTACGATGTATGCATACGATTTTTGAAATAATTGGCATATTATTGCCCCAATTCATAAAATTGATGTAAAAAAATGTAATATACACTATTATATATCAAAATGGAATTATCGAGTGAACAAAAGTACGCCTTTGAAAAATTCAAGCGGGGGGAAAACCTATTTATTACAGGTCCAGGGGGTACAGGAAAAACCCGCCTTATTGATACATTTTCGAATTATTGTTTCAATGCTGCAATTCCCTGCCAAGTATGTGCTCTTACTGGATGCGCCGCTATTTTATTGAAAAATGCCAGAACAATTCATTCTTGGAGTGGTATTAAATTGGCCAAAGGAGATCCGGCGCGTGTTATAAGTGGGGCACTGAAGAATAAAAAAACGCGTTCTGTCTGGAGAAAAACAAAAGTGTTGATTGTCGATGAGGTCAGTATGATGTCTCTTAAGATATTCGAAATCGTGGAGGAAATTGCGCGAAATGCCCGTTCATCGGAAAGCCCTTTTGGCGGCATGCAGGTCGTTTTTTTGGGAGATTTCTATCAGCTTCCGCCAGTGGGAACCCACGGGGATCCGGATACTGAAAAGTTTTGTTTTGAATCGGCGCGGTGGAATAGGGCATTCCCTATAGCAAACCATATACAACTAAAGACGATATTCAGGCAAACCGATCCAAAATACAAAGAAATTTTATTACAAATTCGCACGGCGACTTTAACAAAAGAGAATGAAGAAATATTACAGCGACATGTGAAGCGCCCCTTTTTGCCAGAAGAACATAATGGATGCGTTCCGATAAAATTATTTCCCACGCGCGCCAAGACCGATTTCTTGAATCAATCACAATATAATAAATTAGACGGACCGGAATATACCTTTCTTTGTGATAAGAAAATGGAATGCAAGACCTTTTTAGAATCAGGAAAGGCGCTTTCCTTATCCCAAATTGATTCGTCGTTGAAATTGTCTCATACTGAAATAGAGTATGAAATGCAATCACTCGTCTCGAATTCCAATACACAAGAAACCCTTTCTTTAAAAAAGGGGGCCATAGTCATGTGCACGGTAAATTTGGATATGGATCAGGGAATATGTAATGGTTCACAGGGTATTATAATTGGATTTACGGAAGGTGCCGGATTTCCTGTGGTAAAATTTGTAAATGGGATAACAAAAACGATAAATATGCATTATAGGCAATCCGATGATTATCCGCCTTTGGCCGTAGGACAAATACCGCTTTGTTTGGCGTGGGCATTAACAATTCATAAAATACAAGGAGCGACTCTGAAAATGGCGGATATTGATGTAGGAATCAATGTATTTGAATATGGCCAGACATATGTAGCTCTTTCGAGAGTGGAAAGTTTGGAGGGTCTTTATTTAACCGCATTTCACTCACATAGAATAAAAGCAAATGAATTAGTTCGGCAATTTTATGCAACCATACCGGAATTCGATATGGAAAAAATAGAGGCACCCACCAATTTCCAAGAATATGAATACAAAGAAGAGGATATAAAAAAAATTCGATTGTAGACGATTTATTCTATAAAAAAATAGGATCATAGAATAGGATATGGTCGCCGGAAGTATACTACCTGTTGCTCTACATAAAAACAAACTGTATTTTTTATTCGGAAAAGAAAATAATATGGAGGATAGCGCCAAAGGGTTTTCCGATTTTGGCGGAGGTGTTGATGCGAATGAGACTCCGTATGATGCAGCTATGCGTGAGGGCGCAGAAGAATTAACTGGATTTTTAGGCAATGAAAAAGAAATAAGATCTTTGATAAAATCGAGGGGCGGAACATATACAATAACTCATAATGATTATCATGTGCATATATTTGCGATGATGTACGACGAAAATCTACCCAAATATTATAATCAAAATCACGCATTTTTATGGTCGAAAATGGACAACAAATTGCTGAACGATTCCAAATTGTTTGAAAAAATAGAAATTCAGTGGTTTACCGCGGAAGAGATGCGGAGTCGCAAGACCGAATTTCGAAATTTTTATAGGGAGATTGTAGACCTCTTTTTAGCCGAATTGTCCAAGATTCGCCAATTTGTTCAAAAACGTTCAAAAATAACGAATTCTAGGAGAACAAAAAAATATAGTAAAAATATATAATGTCGCTTTTTTCAACCGGATTTTTCCAAGAAAAGGTGGTGAAAAACGGAAAGGTGGTCACAGATATAAATATGAATTCTGTGGTGAAACGCGATAATAATCGCACCAAATATATTGTACAAGGGAAGAAAAATAACAAGCCGTTTATAATAACAAACATGACACGCGTACAGAGCAAGAAAACGAGAAAATCCAAGACGGCGAAACGAAAAACACGCGGTAAAAAATAAATGTATTGTATATATCAATAATGCCTTATACAATACGTAAAGTTTCGAAGAAAAATTGTTATCGTGTATCAAATAAAAAATCGCGCAAAGTGTTCTCGAGATGTACTAGCAAAGCAAATGCGACAAAACAGCTGCGCTTATTACGGGCAATTCAGAACAATAAGAATTTTGTTCCAACTGGTAGATCGAGGAAAAACCGGTCAATGGAATAATTTCTATTATTCACTTCCGAAAAATCCCCCTTTTCCCGTATTGAAATCAGTCAAACGAGTAATAATATCATTTTTATCCTTCATAACTTCTTTGATCAAATCTTTGATCGAAATCATTCCTATACACTCGTTATTTGTTTCGTCAATGACAAGAAGATGACGAATATCTTTACACCGATGAACATTTAAAATGGGACAAACCTCCTGCTTCGCAGTCGGAGGTTTGCCTTTTAATTGATTTATCGGTAACGTTGCCCTAGAATATTTAGTGGGACGCCTTTCAGGCGTCCCATTTTAAATCTTCAAGGGTGTAAAGAATTTTTTTAAATATCTTTATTAGTATATATGGCGGATTCGCAACTTTTTGGTGAACCGAATGAAACTACAACATCGAGCAGTAAAACTCCTTTTTTTACATTTGGGAACGGAGTGGAGTATTTTAAGGAGGAGTTATGCTCCGATCCTCAGCATAAGATAATCACGGATTTGATTCTTGAAGAAAGAGTAAAGCCTGGTAGGGCTATTGCGTTGACGTGCGTCCTGGAAGAAACTATCGAATTGTGTGGTATAGCGGGCACTGAATACGTTAATCAAGTATTTTATTCTGATAACACCCCTACAAATATTATTTCTTATAATATTAAAGGTAAACCCGACAGAGTTATATGGCTTGGCGATGATTTCAACGCAGCTACAAAAACAAAAGAGGAAATCAGGGCCATACAAGACCCGGACGAGAAGAAAATGGCTGAGAAACACGCGAAAGAACAAAAGATAACGAAAGATATCATAAAAGCGCTTTATCTGCAAAAATATTTATCTGATTTGCCTGGGCCAGGAAATAGATATATACGCAAGGTCTACGAATTTGGGTACTTAATCAACTCCAGAAATAACTTCAAATCGGTTTATGCGATTCTTGAACGACTAACTGGTAGTCCGGTTGTCCACCAAATGCATGGCGATCTTTACGATGTAATGAAGGAGCGAAAAAGATTTAGTCGAAACGGCGAGGGCAAACCTATGGACCTTAGGCGCCATTTTAGAGAAATTTTAATGGGAGTTCATCACATGAACGAACATGGATTTGTACATTTAGATATGAGACTGGAGAATATAGGATTTACTGTAGTTGATGGAAAACTGGAAGCTAGAATATTTAATTTTGGATTTGCCAGTTATTTGAAGGGATTTGATGAGATGGCAGATAAAAAAAAGGATAATATATTTGGAATTGGAAAAGTTGTGTTTCCGAAAATCGAGTATAGATCAACCCCACGTAGTTATAAAGAAATCTCACGTAGTCCGGAACAAGGAGAAAGTAGGCCAGCAATCTACGAATTTAAGTTTTTTAAAAATGATCTTTATCGAGCCCCAGAACTTCTTATAAATACTATTTATATTAATTCTGATGTTTTTTCGGTAGGACAAATGATTTTCTTCGCTTATTTTTATAACGAAGACGAAGACGGACAAATATATGTACAAGAAGGATCAACAACCAGAGAAATCAGATTGAATTCTAAACGACACCATATTGACGAGGCAGGCGTAGAAGATAAAGAAACTCTAATTAAATTAATAAAAAAAATGATAAAAACGGACCCGAAACTTAGAATAAATAGTGCAGTTGCTTTATCTGACCTTTGGTTTCAGAGACCGGATTCGGCGATTTTTCCTCATACACCACCCACACAACCAGTATTGAATTGCTTACCCATTAGTCCTCCCCAACAATCAAAACCCCCAAAAAGTACCGAAACCAAGGGCAAAACCCTTTATCAACACATGAGAAGGGTGCTTGGGCTAAAAGTGGGTGGAACATTAAAGAAACGAAAATACACCCGGAGAACAAAGCGCAATAAGAGAAAAACACGCTCATCAAAATAAAGGGGGACTATATTCTCCTGGTTCAAATTCGCTTAAAACGGTAGGTTAATGGATTTTAATTCTTGTAAAAAATACGAATTAAAATAAATATGGTAACTGCAAGTAAGCAAAGGAAAGTTTTTACAAAAATCAAGAATGAACGGAATG